>NZ_DBGFPE010000012.1:0-35622 GCF_048526665.1 Candidatus Allofournierella excrementavium | reverse complement strand
TCTTCAATCATGATCGACCTGCCGCCGCTTTGGGCTATAAAAGCCCCGTTCAGTACAGGTCTGAACGGGGCTTCCTCTAAATTGCTTTTCTGTGTCTACTTTTGCTTGACAAGTGCAGGTCAAAAGCCCGCCGGGCGTTTTTATTTACATCAGGGGCGCGATCACCTTCAGCACCGGTCCCAGCAGCCGCAGCCGCCGGGCGTTCTGCCAGATGGTGCCCTTTTCCACCCGGCGGCATTTCGCCTGGGTGGCCTCAAAGTCCGCCTCGATGTCCCCGATGCACGAAACGCCGTACATCCAGGTGGCGCACTCGAAGTGGTGGTAGAGGCTGCGGTAGTCCAGGTTGATGGTGCCCACCACCGCCTCCCGCCCGTCGGCCACGAACACCTTGGCGTGCACGAAGCCCGGGTCGTATTCGAAAATCTTCACTCCCGCGTCCAGCAAGGCTGCGTAGTGAGTCTTGGCCAGCGCGTAGGGGCCGGTCTTGTCCGGCACGCCGGGCAGGATGAGCCGCACGTCCACGCCCCGGCGGGCGGCGAATTCCAGCGCGTTCTGAAGCTCGCCGTCCAAAATCAGATAAGGGGACATGATGTGCACGTATTTGGTGGCCCGGTTGAGGATGTCCATGTAGACCTGCTCGCCCACCTTGTCCTCATCCAGCGGGCAGTCGCCGAAGGGCATCACAAAGCCCGGCGCGCTCACCGGCGGCACCGGCGCGGCACAGAACTCCCCGAACTTGGGCGGCTGTTCGGTCACGTTCCACATCTGCAAAAACATCAGCGTGAAGCTGCGCGCCGCCTCGCCCTTGAGCATCACGGCGGTGTCCTTCCAGTGACCGTACTTTTCGATGCGGTTGATGTATTCGTCCGCCAGATTCACCCCGCCGTTGAAGGCGGTGTGGCCGTCGATGACCAAAATCTTGCGGTGGTCCCGGTAGTTGTAATGGGTGGACACCAGCGGCACCACCGGCGCGAAAGCCTTGCATTTTATGCCCAGTTTCGCCAGCCGCCGGGGATAGTCATGGGGCAGAGTGGAAAACTCGCAGGTGCCGTCGTACATCACCCGCACGTCCACGCCCGCTTTTGCCTTGCGGGCCAGGATTTCCAGAACGCGGCCCCACATCACGCCCTCGTCGATGATGAAGTATTCCAGAAAAATGAATTTTTCGGCCTGTTCCAGTTCGGCCAGCAGCCGCTCCCACTTTTCCTCGCCCAGAGCAAAATAGGTCACCTCGATGTTCTGATACACCGGGTGGCAGCCGTTCCCGTCAACGTACCGGGCCAGCGCCGCTGCGCCGGGGTTCTCTTTTTCCAGGGCGGCAAGGGCTTCGGGCTGCGGGGGCAGGGTGCCGCGGGTGAGGTCTATCAGCTCGGCCACCCGGGCCTTTTCCGCCCGGTGACCCAGGTCGCTGCGCACCAGCCAGAACAAAAGCGCCCCTGCGCCGGGCGCGGCCATGATGATGACCAGCCAGGTGATCTTGGCGGTGGCGTCCATGCGGGTGTTGAGAAGATACAGCACCATCACCGCCGAGAACAGCGCCGCGCCGCCGATGAAGTGGGGCAGCAGCCGGGCAAACCAGCGGAAGGCGCTGAGCAAAAGCAGCACTTCCATCACCAGCAGGACCAGGAACAGGCCCAGCCGGCTGAACAGCGCGTGCACAAGGCCCTTGCGGCTTTTTTCCAAAAGCCGCAGTCCGCTCTCTTTCAAATCGTTCGGGGTCATGGTGCGCCCTCCTTTGCAGGCGGTCTTTCTGACCTCACTATATCATATCCGGCGCGGAGGCGGCAACCTCCCGCGCCTCCAGCATCCAGATGCGGGCGGAAAAATCCGGCATGGGGCGCACGCCCTCGGTGTAGCCGGTGCCGCAAAAACGCTGGGGCAGGCGCAGCCCCGCGTGCATCAGAAGGCTGCCCGCGGCGGCAAAGTCCACCGTTTCGCAGGGCAGCTGATACACCTGCCCCGCCAGATGCACCAGCACCCCGTCGGCTTTGGGCTTCACCGGCAGCACATGGCCCAGAAGGGTGCGGAAGGAGTCCAGCTCCACGCTCTGGGGCCGCACGCTCACCTGATAGATGAGCGCTTCGTCCAGCCCCGCCAGCCGCAGAACGGGCATCGGCGCGTTGGGGCGCACAAGGCCGGTCATCTCCAGCACCGCCGCCTCGCGCCGGTCCTCCGACACCACCATCCATGCGCCGCCCCCCTCCGCCTCGGGGGCGGCAAGGCAGTAGAACCGCCCGCGCTGGAACAGGTCCCGGTGGGCCTTGTAAAACTCGATTTGCGCCTTCACGCTCTTCTCCTGGGCGGCGTTCAGGGCGGTCAGGTCCATCTCGTAGCCCAGAAGGCCGAAGGCCGCCACGTCAAAGCGGCTGTCCAGCGGGGTGAAGCGCAGGGTCTGGTGGTTGGGCGCGGCGCTCACATGGCAGCCCATCACCCCCGGCGGATAGCCAAGGCTGGCCCAGGTCTGCATCTTGCACCGCTCCCAGGCGTCGGTGTCGTCGCTGAGCCAGATCTGGGGCATGTAGTAAAGCATGCCCGGATCAAAGCGGTTGCCGCCGCTGGCGCAGCCCTCGAACAGCACGTCAGGGTGGGCGGAGGTCACCGCCTCCAGCACCTGATAGAGCCCCAGCGTCCAGGCGTGGGCAAAGCGGCCCTGTTCGCACAGCGCCGGGCTGAATCGGTCGGTATGGTGGCGGTTCATGTCCCACTTGATGTAGCGGATGGGCGCGCTGTCCAGCAGGGCGTTCAGCTGGTCGATGAGGTAGTCCCGCACCTCGGCGCGGCAGAGGTCCAGCACCAGCTGGTTGCGGCTGCGGCTGGGGGCCACGCCGGGGGCGGCCACCGCCCAGTCCGGGTGCGCCTCATAGAGTGCGCTGTTCTCGTTCACCATCTCCGGCTCCACCCAAAGGCCGAAGGCAAGGCCCTTTTCCGCAAGGTCCCGGGCCAGGCCCTCAAGGCCATGGGGCAGCTTTTTGGGGTTGGGGTCAAAATCGCCCAGACCCTTGGTGTCGTCGGTGCGGCGGCCGAACCAGCCGTCGTCCAGCACGAACAGCTCCGCCCCGAGCCCGGCGGCCTTTGCCGCCAGCGCCCGCAGCTTGCGGGGCGTGAAGTCAAAATAGGTTGCCTCCCAGTTGTTCACCAGCACCGGCCGGGGCGCGTCCTTCCAGCGAGGCGGCAGGATGTGGCGGCGCACAAAGCGGTGCATGTTGTGCCGCAGGCCGTTGCGCCCCCCGGCGCTGAAGGTGAGCGCCGCCTGAGGCGTGACGAAGCTTTCGCCGTCCTCCAATGTCCAGGAAAAGCCCTCCGGCTGGATGCCCGCCATCACCCGGGTGAAGCCGTAGCTGTCCGCCTCCACGCTGGCGGCGTGGCTGCCGGAATAGAGCAGGTTGAAACCGTAGATTTCCCCCGTGTGCTCGTTTGCGTCAGGGGCGCTGAGGGCGAAGAAGGGGTTGCAGTAGTGGCCGGAGGTGCCGGACACGCTGCCGAACTGGGTCAGCCCCCGCCGCACCGGGGCGGTGCAGGGCTCGAACTCCCGGGCCCAGGCCCCGGTGAGAGTGGTGAGCGCAAGGTCCTGCCGGGGCAGGTCCAGCTGATAGCTCATGGCCCGGCGCAGGGTCACCGGCCCGCCGGTGCGGTTGGTCAGCCGCGTCTGGCGCACGATGACGTCGCAGTCATCGAGGGGAATGTAGAAAAGTTCCGCCGCCATGCCCTCACCGCTCTCAAAGCGCAGCACAAGGCACTGCCCCGCATCACGGGCGGCGGGCAGGCCGGGGACCTCGGGCGGCGCGGGCAGCACCTCGCCGCCCGAAAAGCGCAGGTCGCACACCGGGCTGCCGTTTGCCAGCGTCAGAGCCAGCGCGCCTCGGCGGAAGTCGCCCTTCTCGGTGGGGGAGACTTCCAGCCCCAGGTGCAGCAGCGAGAGCGCCGGGTCAAAGGCCTTGTCGTAGATGACGTCGGTACCGTAGGCCACCGCCAGCGGCTGGCGCAGCACCTCGGCGGAGGGCTCGATTTTGCGGCCGTAGTGCAGCTGCTCGGCCAGCGGGCCCCGGGGCGCGATGTACATGCCGGTGCCTTCGGTCTCTATGCAGAAGACCCCGCTTTTCTCAAAAATCATCCCTTGCTCCCTTCTCTCTGGCGCAGTGCCTCGCTGATGCGTGCGGTCTCGGCCTCGGTGAGGCGGTATTTCTTCATGAAGTAGAGGATGGAGAACACAAGGCCCAGCACCGGCAGTCCCACCATCAGCAGGCGCAGGCCCAGCAGGGTGCTCTCCGACTGCACGGCGGCGGTGTCGTCCAGACCGATGAGGTCAATGCCGATGCCGGCGATGAGCACGCTCACCGCGCTGGCCAGCTTCACCACAAAGGTCTGCATGCTGAACACCACGCTCTCGTTGCGGCTGCCGGTCTTGTACTCGCCGTAGTCCACCGTGTCCGCCAGAAAGACGGTGGTGAGCACGGTGGCAAGGCCGAAGCCGATGTAGATGACAAAGGCGGTGGCGGCCAGCGGGGCCACGGCCCGCACCCCCGCCATGCTCAAAGCGAAGAGCGCCAGATAGCCGGCGATGGTAACGCCCAGAGCCCCGGCCAAAATCTGCTTGCCGCCCCAGCGCCGGCGCAGCAAAGGCAGGCTGACCATGCTCAAGATCTGGCCCACGCCGCCCACAGTGCCGAACAGGCTGAACAGGTCGCTGTTGCCGATGTCGTATTTGAAGAAGTAGACCGCCAGCTGTGTGGTGAGGTAGAGGGAGGCGTTGAACACCACGATGCCCACGACCACCACCATGGCCTGGTCGTTGTGGATGAGGGCGGAGAACATCTCCTTCACGGTGGCGGTCTTCTGGCGCTCGGCGGGCTTTTCCCGCACCAGCGCTACGCACACCAGCTCGGCCGCAACGAACACCACGGCCACGGCGGCGGCAAAGATGGCAAAGCCCTCCCGCTCGCCGGAGCCCAGCCGCACCACCAGCAGCATGGTGAGGACGGTGGGCACCGCGTAGCCCACGGCGGCGCAGGTGCGTCCGATGACCGACAGGTTCTCCCGCTCCTTGCCGGAGGAGGTGATGGCGGGGATCATGCTCCAGAAGGGGATGTCCATCAGGGTGTAGGTCACGCCCCACAGCACATAGGCCACGGAGGCGTACACCAGCATGGCGGTGCCGGTGACCGAGGCGGGCATGGCGAACATGCCGTAAAGGATGAGGGCGTTGGTCAGCGTGCCGGTGACGATCCAGGGCCGGAACTTGCCGAAGGGGGTGTTGGTCTTTTCCACCACCACGCCCATCAGCGGGTCGTTGAAGGCGTCGAATACCCGGGCGGCCATCATCATCACGCCGGTGAAGGTGCCGCTGATGCCCAAGATGTCGTTGTAATAATAGAGAATGAAGCCGGAGACCAGGGCGTAGACCATGTCCTTGCCCACCGCGCCGACGCCATAGCCCAGCGCCTGTTTTGACGTTCCTTTCATTTCTGTTCCTCCTCCTGTTTCGTCACGCGGAAGGTGAGGGTCACAGGCTCTGCGCCTTCCATTTCAACGGTCAGTCTGCCTTCGCCGGCCTCGCCCTTGGTGCGCAGATAGCACCCGGCCATGCCGCCGCAAAGGGGCACCGCCGCCGGGCCCACCAGCTCCACCGCGCCCTCGGCCCGCAGGGTCAGGCTGCGGCTGCAGTAAGTGCGCACCGCGCCGAACTCGTCCACCGCCCGGATGCGCACGGTGGCCATGTCCCAGCAGGGGCCGTCGGCAAGCGTGTCGGTGTCCACCTTCACTTCCAGCGCCAGCGTTTCGCCGGGGCAGCGCACCACACTGGCCGCCACTTTGCCGTCCTTCACGGCGTCGAAGCGCCAGCGCACCACCTGGCCGCCCCAGCCGGCCACATAATTGTTATAAAGGCGGACGCCCTCTTCCCGGGTGAAGCCCTTGAACACCATCAGGTACGCCGCTTTGGCCAGCACAGAAAGGGGCAGGTCGGAGCCGCAGCTGGCCACTGTCAGCAGCACATCCCGCACCATGTCGGCGGTGCGGCGACTCATGCCCTCCTGGCTCTGCAAAAGGGCGCTCACCGTGCCGTCGATGAGCACCGGCGGATGGGCGAGGCCGCCGTACTCCGCCGCGGGAGAAAAGCTGCCCGCCGGCAGGTCGTTGCGGTACACGTCCACCCGGTCGGCGTTGGTGAACACCGCCACCGTGCCCACTGCCCCGGCGGGGTGCTCGCCGATGTCCATGCTGCTGCTCACTTCCAGCACCGGAGTACGCTCCTGCTGGCTGGCGTAGAGAGCCGCGGCGAGTTTGGGGTTGCGGAACATGTCCATCACCCCGTGGTAGCAGATGCGGTCGCCGCTGCCGAAGTCCCGGTGGGTGTTGTAGTCGAACATGCACCAGCCGAAGGTGCCGGCGATGCCTTCGCTCTTGGCGGCGTCGCTCACCACCCGGGCGTGGCGCAAAGCGTGCTCCAGCCGCTTGCCCTCCCAGTCGCAGGCCTTGGTGGGGAACATGTGGCCGTTGTACTCGCTGATGAGATAGCCTTTGTCCTTCGTCTTGGTGATGGTATCGCGGGGCGCGCAGCCTTTGTTGGGGCCGTGGTGGGAGAAATCGTTGTAGGTGTAAACATCCTCGAACAGATGGCTGTGAGCGAAATTGCGCACTCCGCCGGTGGGGCGGGTGGGGTCCAGCCGGTGGGCGATCTCGTTGGTGCGGCGGTAGAGTTCGTCGTCGTCCGCGCTCTCGTTGATGCGCACCCCCCACAGGAAGATGGAGGGATGGTTGCGCCATTGCAGCACCATCTCCTCGGTGTTCACCAGGGCCTGGGCCTTCCATGCGCCGCCGCCGATGTGCTGCCAGCCGGGAATTTCGGTGAACACCAGCAGGCCTATTTCGTCGCACCGGTCGATGAAGTGGTGGCTCTGGGGATAGTGGCTGGTGCGCACCGCGTTGCAGCCCAGCTCATACTTGAGGATGTCCGCGTCCAGCCGCTGGGCCCGGGCGGGCACGGCATAGCCCATGTAGGGCCAGCTCTGGTGCCGGTCCAGCCCTCGCAGCCGCACCCGCCTGCCGTTGAGATAAAAGCCGTCCGCCCGAAATTCCACCCGGCGGAAGCCGAAGCGCACCGTCCGCTCATCCACCGGCTCGCCCTGCTGCAGCAACGCGGCCTTCAGATGGTAAAGGTTCGGGTGGTCGCAGTCCCACAAAGCGGGCTGCTCCACTTTCAGGAGCGCTTCCTCCGCTTCGGCATCGCCCTCCCAGCGGGCCAGTTCCCCGCCGCTTTCGCTGCGCACCGCAAGGCGCAGGGTGAGCCCGGCGGCGTTTTCGCAGGCGGGCAGGCAGCGCACGGTGCCGTCCATGTCCGCCCGCACGCAGAGGTCATTGATGAAGGCGGGGCCGCCTACCTCCAGAAAGACCTCCCGGTAGAGCCCGCCGTAGGTCAGATAGTCAATGACGTTGCCGAAGGGGGGCACGTCCAGCGTTTCCCGGCTGTCCAGCTCCACCGTCAGATTGTTGGTTTCGCCCCAGCGCAGCCGGTCGGTCAGGTCCACGGTGAAAGCGGTGTAGCCGCAGCCGTGCTGCGCCAGCAGCGCCCCGTTGAGATACACCCTGGCAAAGTGGGCCGCGCCCTCAAAGGTCACCCGCACCCGTTTGCCCCGCCAGCTTTCCGGCGGGGTGAAAAAGCGCAGATAGCCGCTCACCATCTGATAGGCCTGCTCGCTGAACTCGTTGAAGGGCAGCATCGCCACCGTGTGGGGCAGGCGCACCGCTTCAAGGTTTTCCTGCGGGGCGTTCAGCGCGGTCAGCGCAGGTTCATAATGGGGCGTGAAATACCAGTCGTTGTTCCAAGGGATGCGTTTCATGCTTTTTCCTCCCGTCGGGTCAGAATTCCTTCCATCAAAAGGTCCATCATGCCGTCCATGGCCTGCACATAGCCAAGGCCCTCCCGTTCCAGCGCGTCGCTGGAAAGAAAGTGCTCGATGGCGCCCTCCACCACCGCGCGGAACAGTCCCGGCTCAAAGGGGCGCAGCACCCCCTGCTCCACGCCCTGGCGCAAAAGATCCAGCGTGGGCTCCCAGCCGGTCTCCAGCCGCTGGCGGATGCGGCGATACACCACGGGGTACTTTTCCTCCACGCCCTGCAGGCGGGTCCAGTCCAGCGTCTGGTAGGAATCGGGCAGCACCACCACCAGCCGGCGTATCTTTTCCGCAGGGCTCAGGTCCTGCCGGGCCAGAATTTGCGCCTCGCTCACCTTCACCTCGTCGAACATGGAGTCCACCGTTGCCAGCAGCAGCGCTTCCTTGCTTTCAAACAGAACATACAGCGTCTTTTTGCTCATGCCCAGCCGCGCCGCCAGTTCGCTCATGGTGAAATCCAGCCCCTGGCTGCTGCACAGGGCGATGGTCTCCTGGATGCACCGTTTCCGTGGGTCGTCCATAATGGCCTCCTCTTGAGGAAACCCAAAATCAAAAACGGGTTTCCGACAAGGCTATCTTACACCCCGCGGCGGCATCGCACAATGGGCAAAGGGCGGTTTCTCCCCTTTGCATAAGCGGCGCGGGGCTTTTTTGTGGCATTTGCCGCCGGAAAAAAGGCCTTTACAAACCGCCCGCCATGGGGTATAATGCACGGCAGGGAATGAAGTTCTCCCTTGGGAAACCTAAACCGCTTTTTCAAAAGCTGATGACTTCTGTGATCGAAAGGGTCGCGGAAGCTGTCGGCTTTTTTTGCGTCCCAAAGGAGGAACTGTGATGTTAACAAGTCTTGCGTTCGTGTTTCTGGCGGGCCTCGCGGCGGCGGCCCTCTGCCAGCAGCTGCACCTGCCCCGCATCATCGGCATGCTGGCGGTGGGCGTTGTGCTGGGGCCCTCGGTGCTGAATGTGCTGGATGATTCCATCCTCTCCATCAGCGCCGACCTGCGGCAGATGGCCCTCATCATCATCCTGCTCAAGGCGGGCCTTTCGCTGAATCTGGCGGACCTGAAAAAGGTGGGCCGCCCGGCGGTGCTGATGAGCTTTGTGCCCGCCAGCTTCGAGATCGTTGGCTATGTGCTGCTGGCCCCGGTGCTGCTGGGCCTCACCCGCACCGAGGCGGCGGTGATGGGCGCGGTGATGGCGGCGGTGTCGCCCGCCGTGGTGGTGCCCCGCATGGTGCGCCTGATGGAAGAGGGCTGGGGCACAAAGCAGGGCATCCCCCAGATGGTGATGGCCGGGGCCTCCTGCGACGACATCTTTGTCATCGTGCTCTTTTCCACCTTTCTGGGCATGGCCCAGGGCCAGGGGGCGGATTTGGCGGCCTTTGCCTCCATCCCGGTGTCCATCGTCAGCGGCGTGGCCCTGGGCGCGGCGGTGGGCTGGGCCCTCAGCGCTTTCTTTGAGACCGCCTATGCCCACGCCCACATGGTGCGCAACAGCATGAAGGTGATCGTGGTGCTGGGCATGTCCTTCCTGCTGATGGCCGCCGAGGACTGGCTGGAGGGCACGCTGCCCCTCTCCGGCCTGCTGGCGGTGGTCAGCATGGCCTGCGTGCTCAAGCTGCGCTGCGCGCCGGGCGTTTCCATGCGCCTGAGTCAAAAGTTCGGCAAGCTGTGGCTGGCGGCGGAGGTCATCCTCTTCGTGCTGGTGGGCGCGGCGGTGGACGTGCGCTACACCCTGGGCGCGGGCCTCGGGGTGGTGGCCATGATCGCCCTGGCGCTGGTGTTCCGGGCGGTAGGCGTCCCCCTCTGCCTTGCGGGCACCGCCCTCACCCGCAAAGAGCGGCTGTTCTGCGTCATCGCCTATTTGCCCAAGGCCACCGTGCAGGCGGCCATCGGCTCGGTACCGCTGGCGGCGGGCCTTGCCTGCGGGCAGCTGGTGCTGTCGGTGGCGGTGGTGGCCATCCTGCTCACCGCGCCGCTGGGCGCTTTGGGCATGGACCTCACCTACAAAAAACTGCTCCAGGGCCCCCAGGAAAAATAAAATTCTTCCCCGCGCAGCGGCGCTGTCAGGCGCTTTGCGGGCCGTGGGGCGCGCCCCGAGCCAAAAGCGGGATTGCAATTGAACAGAAATCTGTTATACTTATATCCGTGCTTTTTGCACAAAAGGCTTTTCCTCACGGGAATGGCCCACACTGCATGAAATGGAAAAGAGGCGAAAAACCGCGTTGGGAAAGGCGGTTTTCGTGGGAAACGGAGTATAACAGGAGGCGATGACCAATGTGCGGGATCGTGGGATACACGGGCGCAAAGCAGGCCGCGCCCCTTCTTTTGGAGGGGCTTTCCAAACTGGAGTACCGGGGCTATGACTCGGCGGGGGTCGCCACCCGGGACGGCGACGCCCCGGTGCAGCTGGTGAAGGCCAAGGGCCGGCTGAAGGTCCTTTCGGAAAAGATAAACGGGGGTCTGGCTCTGCCGGGCAGCTGCGGCATCGGCCACACCCGCTGGGCCACCCACGGCGAGCCCAGCGAGATCAATGCCCACCCCCACTGCAGCGACGACATGAACGTGGTGGCGGTGCACAACGGCATCATCGAGAACTACCAGCAGCTGAAAGACAAGCTGACCAAAAAGGGCTACCGCTTTTATTCCACCACCGACACCGAGGTGGCGGTGAAGCTCATCGATTATTACTACAAGAAATACGAGGGCACCCCGGTGGACGCCATCAACCATGCCATGGTGCGCATCCGCGGCTCCTACGCGCTGGCGGTGATGTTCAAGGACTATCCCGGCCAGATCTGGGCCGCCCGGAAAGACAGCCCCATGATCATCGGCGTGGGCAAAGGGGAGACCTTCCTGGCCTCCGACGCGCCGGCCATCCTCAAGTTCACCCGGGATGTTTACTACATCGGCAACATGGAGCTGGGCTGCCTGGGGCCGGGCAAGGTGACCTTCTACAACCTGGACGGCGACGTCATTGAAAAGCCCCTCACCACCATCCAGTGGGACTCCCAGGCCGCCGAAAAATCCGGCTACGAGTACTTCATGATGAAGGAGATCCACGAGCAGCCCAAGGCGGTGGCGGACACCCTCCACGCCTTTGCGGGCGACGGCGCGCCGGACCTCTCCGCCGCCGGCCTCTCCGACGAGGACCTCAAGGCTGTGAGCAGCGTCTGCGTGGTGGCCTGCGGCTCGGCCTGGCATGTGGGAATGACCGCCCAGTATGTGCTGGAGCAGCTGGCCCGGGTGCCGGTGCGGGTGGAGCTGGCGTCGGAATTCCGCTACCGCCAGCCCCTGCTGGAGGCGGGCACACTGGTGGTGGTCATCAGCCAGTCCGGCGAAACGGCGGACAGCCTCGCCGCCCTGCGGGAGGCAAAGCGGCTGGGGGCCCGCACCCTGGGCATCGTGAACGTGGTGGGCTCCTCCATCGCCCGCGAGGCGGACAATGTGATGTACACCCTGGCCGGGCCGGAGATCGCCGTGGCCACCACCAAGGCATACAGCGCCCAGCTGGTGGCGGCGTATGTGCTGGCCATCCGCATGGCGCTGGCCAAGGGCAGTATCGACGCCGACCGCTGTGCTCAGCTGATGCAGGAGCTGGAGACCCTGCCCGCCAAGATCGAGAAGATTCTGGAAGACAAGGAGCGTCTGCAGTGGTTCGCCTCCAAGCAGGTGGCCATGCACGACTGCTTCTTCATCGGCCGGGGCATCGACTACGCCATCAGCCTGGAGGGCAGCCTCAAGCTCAAGGAGATAAGCTACATCCACTCCGAGGCCTATGCTGCGGGTGAGCTCAAGCACGGCACCATCAGCCTCATCGAGGAGGGCACGCTGGTGGTGGGCCTTGCCACTCAGACCGAGCTCTACGAAAAGACGGTGAGCAACCTGGTGGAGTGCAAAAGCCGGGGCGCTTATCTGATGGGCCTGACCTGCAGCGGCAACTACGGCATTGAGGACACGGTGGACTTCGCGGTCTACGTGCCTCGCACCGACCCGCTGTTCGCCGCTTCGCTGGCGGTGGTGCCCCTGCAGCTGCTGAGCTACTATGTGGCGGTGGGCAAGGGCCTGGACGTGGATAAACCCCGCAACCTGGCCAAGAGCGTCACGGTGGAGTGACCCGAAACCATATCCTCCCTTCGGCGGGGCGCGCGGCAAAATGCGCGCTCCGCCGTTTTTGCCTTTTGAGCATAGCCTGCCCGTCCTATGCCCCAAAGCTATGACAGACCATAAAATATAAGCATTTGTGCTTTTCGGGCGCGGGGCGTATACTGAGGGTGAAGAAAAGGGCGGCCGGGAAACGCCGCGTTCAGTGAAAACGGAGAGACAGGCATGAAGATCATTGAGAATCAGACTTTTGACCAGGAGCGCGCGCTCTACGGTGTGCGCAATGTGAAAACGGTGAACTGCCGCTTTGACGGCCCCGCCGACGGCGAAAGCGCCTTCAAGGAGTGCGCCAACATCGCCGCCGAAAACTGCTTTTTGAACCTGCGCTATCCCTTCTGGCACGACCGGGGCCTTGAAGTGAAGGGGTGCGAGCTCACCGAGAACTGCCGGGCCGCCCTGTGGTATTCCCGGCGCATCCGCCTGGAGGACACCCGCCTCCACGGCATCAAGGCCCTGCGGGAGTGCGCCGACGTGGAATTGAAAGGGTGCGACATCCGCTCGCCGGAGTTCGGCTGGTCCTCCAAAAAGGTGACCATGGAGGACTGTACCGCCGAGAGCGAGTATTTCATGATGCGCGCCTCGGGCCTGCGCTTTCGGAATGTGACCTTCACCGGGAAATACTCCTTTCAGTATGTGCGCGACGCGGTGCTGGAAAACTGCCGCCTGACCACCAAGGACGCCTTCTGGCACGCCCGCAACGTGGTGGTGAAAAACAGCGTGGTGGAAGGGGAGTATCTGGGCTGGTACAGCCGGAACCTCACCTTTGAAAACTGCGTTATCCGGGGCACCCAGCCTTTGTGCTACTGCAAGGGCCTGAAGCTGGTGAACTGCCGCATGGAGCACACCGACCTTGCCTTTGAAAAGAGCGAGGTGCAGGCCACCGTCACCACCCCCATCGACAGCGTCAAGAACCCCAAGGCGGGCCGCATCGAGGCCCCTGCCGTGGGCGAAGTCATCCGGGACGACCCCGCCGCCAAGGGCGAAGTGGTCTGCACCGGGCATCCTGCCGGGCGCTGTGCCTGAAAACATCAAAAAAAGAGCCGCCGGGCCCCTCCCGAAAGGAGAGACCCGGCGGTTTTTTTGTCCAAAGCGTTATTTGTGCCGCAGGCTGTGGATGTACCGCGCGGAGAAGCAGAGCAATGCCGCCAGCGCCGCCAGCTGGGCAAAGTCGAACAGGTTGTATAAAAGCCCCAGAGGGCCAACGACCGCGTTGAATCGGAAAAAGGTGTCAAAGATATACTCGCCCACGGCCCGCACCAGCCAAAAGCCCAGCCACCCGGCGCCCAGCGCGATAAGGGCGTCCCGCCCCGTGGCCAGCGGCAGGCGGCGAAAGCGCAGCACCGTGACGGCCAGCAGCACAAGGATGACCGCCAGCTCCACCCAGGCCGCGGCGAGGCGGGCGTAGTTCCAGCTGGGTTCGTAGATGCGGGTCAGCAGAACAAGGCTCCAGGAGATGCCGGTGGCCAGCCGCATATAAAGCGCGGCGCAGAAATACACCGCCCAGCCGCACCAGAGCCCCGCGTTTTTGCGGCACACCGCGCAGACGCCCGCGCACAGCCAGAAGGGCGCGGCGAACAAAAAGCTGAACATGCCGCCGCCCAACAGCAGAAAAACAAACAGCACCATCAGCCCGAACAAAAGCAGCACCAGCGCCACGATCTTCTGCCCGGTGCTCACGCCCGCTTTCTGTGCCGGTGCGGGAGCGGGCGCGGCGGGCAGCGGGGCAGGGCAGGGCGCAGCGCCGCCGGCGGCCCGCCCCTGCACCAGTTCGTCCAGTGAAACGCCGAACACCTCGCCCAGCTTCACCAGCTTGTCCAGGTCCGGCACCGAGGCGTCGGTCTCCCACTTGGAGACTGACTGGCGGGATACGTCCAGCGCCCGGGCCAGTTCCTCCTGCGACCAGTTTTTCCGCGCCCGCAGCCGGGCGATGTTCTCCCCAAGGCTCATGGGATGGTCCCCCTTCTTGTTTTCTATGGTAAAAGTATAACCGCCCGGCCGCCGCAAGTCCACCAAGCCGCCTTGGAAATCGAGCAACCAATGGTTGCACCCGGTGCAGAAAAGCCGCCGCACGCTTTTTGGCAAAGCGCGCGGCGGCCTTTTTTGAAAAACAGATTCACAGCAGCTCGCTGATGCGCCCGGCGGTCTTGAACAGTTCCTGCACGATGGTGTCCTGCCGGTCCGCGATGCGGGTGCTGGGCCCGGAGATGCTGATGGCGAAATCGGCGGGTGCGCCCTTCGTGCGCTGCACCGGCACCGCGATGGAGATCATGCCCTGCTCGAACCGCTGGTTGTTGATGGCATAGCCGTGGCTGCGCACAAAGCGCACGTCCTCTTCCAGCTGCTCCCGGGTGGAGATGGAGTACGCGGTGCGCTTTTCAAAAATGGCCGAGTCGGCATAGGCGGCGATCTGCTCGTCGCTTAAGGTGGAGAGCAGCGCAAGCCCCGTGCTGGTCAGGTGAGGGGGGCGGCTGCTGATGGAGCGGTCCATCTCTGCCCGCAGCGAGAGGTGGGGCAGCGCCTCGTACAGCAAAATGACCCGGGAGCGGTTCTCCCAGGTGACCAGATGGGCGCTCTCGTTCACCGTTTCGGTCAGCTGGTCCAGCAGGGGCTTGACCACCGGCAGATAGGCCTTCTGCTCATACACCCGGTTGCCCAGGGTGAACAGCCGCATGCCCAAAGAATACTTGTTGTCCTCGCCGCGGCACAAAAAGCCCCGCATCTCCAGGGTGTACACCAGCCGCAGGGCGGTGGTCTTGCCCATGCCCATCTGGGCGGCGATCTCGGTCAGCGAGAGCTTGTCCGTGTTGTCGAAAAGGTTCAGAACGCACAGGGCGTTGTCCACCGATTGCAGCAGGTACTGCGCCTGCTCGCCGTTTTTCTGCATATGCACACCTTCACATTTCTTGGTCGTACTTCATTATAACATACTTTCTCCCAATGAAAATATCGTTTTGAGCCCAAAGCGCCGGATTCGTGAACAGATTGCACAAACGGAAAACCGCGAAATTGTGCAAAGATTAACAAATTCCTTATTTTTGAAAAAAACTGTTGAATTTTGCGGGTCGAGTGCTATAATAAGTTCGGATAGTGAAACATGAGTTTCGCAAAATGAAACAGGAGGGGACACCGTGAAGAAGCTCGGGGTCATCAATCTTGGTTCCACGTCCACCAAGGTTGCCTATTTTGAGGACGACGTGTGCGTTTTTTCCGATTCCATTTCCCACCCGGCGGAGGAGATCAAACAGTTCGCCACCAACTGGGACCAGTACGATTACCGCAAAAAGCGCATCGTGGAATTTTTTGAAAGCAAAGGCGTGGACATCGCAAAACTGGACGCCTTCGTCAGCCGGGGCGGCCACACCGAACCCATCCACGGCGGCGTGTGGCGCATCAACCGGAAGATGCTGGAGGAATCCCGCAGCATGAAGTACGGCAATCACGTGTCCGACCTGGGCATGCGCATCGCCTACGACCTGGCGAAGGATGAGCACAGCGCCTACATCGTGGACAGCCCCTGCACCGACGAGTTCGAGCCGCTGGCCCGCTACTCCGGCCTGCCGGAGATGCCCCGCCAGAGCCGGTTCCATGTGCTGAACCACAAGGCCTGCGGCCGGGCCTTCTGCAAGGACCACGGCCTGGACTACGGCAAGGTCAGCCTGGTGGTGGCCCATCTGGGCGGCGGCACCTCGGTGGCGGCCCACAAGAACGGCAAGCTCATCGATGGCGACAACGGCCTGGAGGGCGACGGCGCCTTCTCCACCAACCGCACCGGCGCGCTGCCGGTGGGCGCTCTGGTGGACGCCTGCTACTCCGGCGAGTACACCCGCGAGCAGATGCACCGCAAGCTCAACGGCCTGGGCGGCATGATGGCCTATGTGAACGACAACGACGTGCTCTCGGTCTACAACAAGGGCCTTGCGGGCGATAAAAAGTGCACGGAAGTCATCGACGCCATGGTGTATCAGACCGCCAAGTCCATCGGCGCCATGGCCACCGTGCTGGACGGCAAGGTGGACGCGGTGCTGCTCACCGGCGGCATCGTGCACAACGATTACATCGTGGACCAGCTGAAAAAGCGGGTGGGCTTCATCGCGCCCGTGTATGTGTATCCCGGCGAGCGGGAGATGCTCTCGCTGGGCCAGCAGACCTATTACGCGCTGATCGGCAAAGAGGAGGTTTTTGAACTGTGAAGATCACTTCGTTTGAACAGATGGAAGCCTTTGTGAAGGGCCACGCCAGCCGCAAGAAGATCGCCGTGGCCTGCGCCCACGACGACGTCACCCTGGAAGCGGTGCTGATGGCCGTGGACAAGGGCGTGGCCGACGCGGTGCTCATCGGCAAGCAGGATGAGATCGAGGCGCTGCTGCGGCAGTTCGGCAAGGACCCCGCCGCCTTCGAGATCATCGACGAGGCCGACGAGCGGGCCGCCATCGACAAGGCGGTGGCCATGGTGCGCGAGGGCACGGCGGACATCCCCATGAAGGGCCTGATGCACACCGCCACCTTCATGCGGGGCATCCTGGACAAGCAGACCGGCCTTCTGGAGCCGGGCGAGCTGCTGAGCCAGGCCTCGGTGTTCGAGGTGGAGGAGACCGGCAAGATGCTCATCATCAGCGACTGCGCCGTGAACATCGAGCCCAATGTGGACCAGAAGTGCAAGATCGTGGAGAACGCCGTGAAGGTGGCCGGGTCCCTGGGCATCGAAGAGCCCAGGATCGCCATGCTCTCGGCGCTGGAAGTGGTGAACCCGAAAATTCAGGGCACGGTGGACGCCGCCGAGGTGACCGCCCGCCTGAAGGATAAATACCAGATCGACGGTCCCTTTGCGCTGGACAACGCCGTCAGCGTGGAGGCCGCAAAGCACAAGGGCATCGACAGCCCCATCGCCGGCAGGGCGGACATCCTCATCGTGCCGGACATGTGGAGCGGCAACATCTTCACCAAGGGCCTTGTGTTCTTCGCCCATATGAAGAGCGCCGGCACCCTGAACGGCCTGCGCAGCCCGGTGGTGATGACCAGCCGCACCGACACCATCGAAAACAAGTACTACTCCATTCTCACTTCGGTGCTGGGCACCATCCAATGATTTGGCGGACCTGGACGGCAATTTCTTTCCGTACAGCAAAACATATAAAAAGGTAATTGAGGTGTAATCATGCAAACCGCAACGAAAAAAAGGAATGTGGCCATTGAACTGTGGCGTTTTCTGATCGCCTTTGCCATCGTGGGCTTCCACACCGGCTGGATCATCGCCATGAGCTGCGACGGCAGCCTGGGCTACTGGATGGAGAGCAGCAACTGGTTCTTCGGTTCCAGCGAAGTGCTGCTGATCTTCACCGTCACCGCGGGCTACTTCATGGTGGCTCACTTCAACAAGCGCAAGTCTGACGGCGTCTATATGGCCCGCAGCGCTTCCTCCCGCGCCTGGGACTACACCTGGGCCCGCATCAAGTCTCTGCTGCCCGTGCTCATCCTGGGCTACGCCCTGGGCGTCATCATCAGCACCGGCTTCTTCTATCAGGACTACACCGTGCAGCAGGTGCTGGCCATGGTGGTGAACAGCGTCTGGGAGTTCCTGGGCTTCCACGCCGCGGGCTTCCGCTCCACCGGCAACCAGTTCTTTAACCTGAACGGCACCCTGTGGTTCATCTCCGCCATGATCATCGTGGGCTACTTCATGTACTGGGCCCTGTGCAAGAACGAGGACGTGTTCTGCGGCTTCGTCGCCCCCCTGACCTTCGTCTTCCTGGGCGGCTGGTGGTGCTTCAGCGGCACCCGCGCTGCCCAGACCGCCTGGTCCACCCTGGGCCTGCAGACTGCCTCCACCAACGGCATGGGCGGCAGCGCCGGCGACACCACCGCCATGCTGGGCTTCAACAACGGCCTGCTCTACGTCATGCTTGGCATGATGGGCGGCTGCATGGTATACTACCTGGTAAAGAAGGCCTCCGAAGTCACCTTCTCCGGCGCTGCCAAGGCCGCGCTGACCCTGCTGAACATCGTGTGCAGCGTGCTGCTGCTGTGGTACACCGTCTATCAGCCCACCTACTTCATGCTGGACCGCTGGACCGTTGCCCTGCTGTGCATCGTGGTCATCACCCTGTCCCTGCTGAACAAGGACGGCCTCACCGCCGCGCTGAACAACAACGTCACCAGCAAGCTGTTTGCCTACCTGGGCGGCATCTCCCTCTATGTTTACATGCTGCACTACCCGGTGGCCATCCTGGTGCTGCGCGTCATGGGCAAGAACACCGAGGCGACCACCTACTCCTTCTGGAGCGTGTTCGTGCCCACCGTGGTCATCACCATGGTGCTGAGCGTCATCACCAAGTTCGCGATGGAAAAGACCATCCTGAAAAAGAAATAAGTCTCTCTTCTTCCTCCATAACAAAGAAGATTGCCGTGCATGGACAAAAATCGGGAAGCAGCACGTTCTGCTTCCCGATTTCCGGTTGTCCGGCACAAAGAAAGGCGGATGCTTGTGGAACCTTTCAGAATATGGCAGCTCTCGCCCCGGGTGGTGCGCATCGGCGGGCTGATGCATGAGTTCGTCTATCTGATAAAGGGCGACGAGCGGGCCGCCCTTATCGACAGCGGCTGCGGGTTCGGCAGCCTGCGCCAAGCAGTGCGCTCGCTTACCGGCCTGCCCCTTGTGGTGCTGCTCACCCATGGCCATATCGACCACGCCATGGGCGCGGGGGAGTTCGACGAGGTGTGGATGGACCGGCGGGACATCCCCGTGTTCCATGCCCACGCCCCGGCGGAGTACCGCCGCGCCATCCTGCGGGGCGCGCAGCCGCGCCTGGAGGAGCTGCCGCCCATGGTGCCCGCCGCGGACCCGGCGCGCTTTCTGCCCCTTTCGGACGGGGCGTGCTTCGATCTGGGCGGCGTGCATCTGGATGTGTTCGGGTGCCCGGGCCACACCCCCGGCACTGTGGTGGTGCTTCTGCGGGAGCTGCGCACCCTCGTCGTGGGGGACGCCTGCAGCAACTTCACCTTTCTGGCGGGGGAGGAGTGCCTGCCCATCCCCGTTTACCGGCAGAACCTCCTGCGGCTGAAAGAGCGGCTGGCGGGCCGGTTCGACGTCGTGCTGGAAGCCCACGGCAGCGGCAGCCTTCCGGCGGATATTATGGACGGTGTGCTGGAGGTGTGCGGCGATGTGATGGCAGGCCGCACCGACGACGTACCCTGCTCCTTCGGGGGCGTGGACGGCGTGCTGGCAAAGGTACGCCGCCCCCGCAGCCAGCTGCGGGCGGACGGCAGACCCGGCAATATTTTTTACAAAAAACAACTGTGACGAAAGGAACGGTACAGGATATGAACAACAAGGGGACCGACCTGCGCAGCGCCCTGGCGCTGCTTGAAACCATGCCCGGCCAGCTCATCGAGACCGACGTGGAAGTGGACCCCATGGCCGAACTGGCCGGCGTGTACCGCCACGTGGGCGCGGGCGGAACGGTGATGCGCCCCACCAAAGAGGGCCCCGCCATGATTTTTAACAATGTGAAGGGCCACCCCGGCGCGAAGGTGGCCATCGGCCTGCTGGCCAGCCGCAAGCGGGTGGCCGCCCTGCTGGACTGCGACGCCCGCGAACTGGGCAAAATAATGTACCAAAGTGTGGCGAACCCCGTGCCCCCGGTGATGGAAGAGGGCCCCGCCCCCTGCCAGGAAGTGGTGCACAAGGCCGCCGACCCGGACTTTGACCTGTTCAAGCTGGTGCCCGCCCCCACCAACACCCCCGACGACGCGGGCCCCTACATCACCCTGGGCATGTGCTACGCCACCCACCCAGACACCGGTCTCAGCGATGTGACCATCCACCGGCTGTGCATCCAGGGTAAGGACGAGCTTTCCATCTTCTTCACCCCCGGCGCGCGCCACATCGGCGCCATGGCCGAGCGGGCGGAGCAGCTGGGCCAGCGTCTGCCCATCTCCATCAGCATCGGCGTGGACCCCGCCATCGAGATCGGCTCCTGCTTCGAGGCCCCCACCACCCCCATGGGCTACGACGAGCTGGCGGTGGCCGGCGCGCTGCGGGGCGAGCCGGTGAAGCTGTGCAACTGCCTCACCGTCAACGAAAAGGCCATTGCCAACGCCGAATACGTCATCGAGGGCGAGGTGGTGCCCGGCGTGCGGGTGCAGGAGGACCAGAACAGCCATTCCGGTTTTGCCATGCCCGAGTTCCCCGGCTATACCGGCCCCGCCTCCAGCGACTGCTGGCTCATCAAGGTCACCGCAGTGACCACCCGCAAGGACCCCATCATGCAGACCTGCATCGGCCCCAGCGAGGAGCATGTCTCCATGGCGGGCATCCCCACCGAGGCCTCCATCTGGGGCATGGTGGACAAGGCCATGCCCGGCCGGCTGCAGAACGTTTACTGCGCCTCCGCCGGCGGCGGCAAGTATATGGCGGTGCTCCAGTTTAAGAAGCTGACCCCCAGCGACGAGGGCCGCCAGCGGCAGGCCGCGCTGCTTGCCTTCTCCGCCTTCAGCGAGCTCAAACACATCTTCCTGGTGGACGAGGACGTGGATTGCTTTGACATGAACGACGTGCTCTGGGCCATGAACACCCGCTTCCAGGGCGACGCGGACATCATCACCATCCCCGGCGTGCGCTGCCATCCCCTGGACCCCTCCAACGACCCCAGCTGCTCGAAGTCCATCCGGGACCACGGCATCGCCTGCAAGACCATCTTCGACTGCACGGTGCCCTACGACCAGAAGGCCCGGTTCGTCCGCGCCCGCTTCATGGACGTGGACCCCGCCCACTGGGTAAAGACCTGCTAATAAAAGTCAAGTAGAAATTTCAGATTTTTAGAGAAGCAAAAAAGGCAACACAAAATCAAGCCGCTGAGCATCTCAAAATCGAAACGGCGGCTAACCAGATGGTATAACGCTGGGAAATCAGTCGTGTTCCAGAGAATCCAAGTAGGCTTTCACAGAAGCATAGTAGATGCGCAGGAACTTGTTGGCGGAGGCCATCATGTAGACACGGTAGGGCTTGCCCTCAGAGCGTTTCTTGTTCATGAACTGGTAGACCGGCTCATCCATTGGAGCGCATTGCAGGAGAACGCCCATCACCAGAAAAAGCGTTCTGCGCAGCGAGGCAGATCCCCGCTTGGAAATGCTGCGGCTACGAACATCCATTTGGCCAGATTGGTAAGGTGGGGCGTCAATGCCTGCAAAGGCCACCAGCGCTTTTTTGGAATGAAAACGGCGCACATCGCCAATTTCAGCCATGAGTTGGGGGCCGAGCGCGGGGCCAACACCAAACATCTCCATCACCACGGGATACTCCGGCAGAGAAGCCGCCAGAGACTGCATCTCCTGCTTAAGAGCAGCTAACGCGGCGGAAGTTGCCCGGAGTTGGGAAATGGCCTGTTCTACCAAAAGTTTTGTGGTATCCGTTTTGGGCATGACCCCGAAGTGTCCACAGGCGGAAGCGTAAATGTCCAGCGCCTTATCTTCGCTGAAATTGTAGCCGTGCTTTTTGCACCATTTCTGGTACTTGGCGGTAAAGGCTTTCTCAGACAGGCCGCAGACGCACTCGCAATGCCAAAAAGCAGCTACAAAGTCCACCCATTTCTCGCTGCCATCGGCGCGGGGCGGGCTGGTAAACAGGCGGTTTGCGTCCGGGAAAGCGGTGTCCAGGAGGGAAACCAGGTTGTTCTTCAGCATGGTCCGCACTTTGGAATACTGCTGGTACTGCCGGTAGCAAGACTTCAGCATGAGCCGGGTATCTTCCTCCGGGACATATCTCGGCAGCGTGAGCCAGTGGTCAAGGCCGTAGTTGGCCAGCTTCACGGCATCCTTCTTGTCAGTCTTGGCCCGTCTTAAACTGTTGTTCCCATAGTCATGCACCAGCATTGCATTGACTACGGAGACATAAAGCCCCGCGCCGTGGAGCAGCCAGGCCACCGGCGCGTGGTAATTGCCTGTGGACTCCATCACCACACGGGTCTCACCGTCCAGACTTTTGAGCAGCCTTGCCAGCTTACTCAGTTCGCTGTCGGTGTGAAGTACCTCAAAGGGTGAGACTACCACCTCTCCGAAGGGCCGCATGACGGCGATCATGCTTTTTCCTTTGGAAATATCGATGCCAACGCAGTTCATCCACATTCCTCCAATACAACGAATCTGCAACCGGAATCCATCTTTTCTCGCTGCCGATTCAATCTATTGGGTGACACGAACTCTCCGACATCCGGTGGCTCAACCTGCTCAAATCGAACGCTGCAACAAGAGGATGGCTAACAGTCTTTCACACGGACATAGAAGCCCAAGGAGTGAGTGGTCAGCCAGTTGCTCCTCTCATTGTAGCTTAGGCACGAGATGGAGGAAAAGCCGGACTGGCTGCCCGGCTTTCCTGTCCAAATTTATTGTAATAGGAGGGACCCGCACTTTGAGACCCGGACGGAAAAAGCCGGCGCGCGCACGAGCCAGCCGGCTGCAGCGGGCCAACTACAAGTGGATCTACCTGTTTTTGCTGCCCACTGTCATTATCTTTGCCATGTTTTATGTGGTGCCCATCGTTGAGGTGTTCGTCACCTCCTTCACCCAGTGGGACGGCTTCAACGCCCCCCGCTTCAACGGCATACGCAACTACATCAACCTCTTCAACAGCCACTCCTTCCTCACCAGCCTGAAAAACCTGTTCTGGTGGTGCGTCATCGCCATGACGCTGCATGTGGGCTTCGGCACGCTGGTGGCCTTCGTGCTGTTCCACCGCCCCCGCGGCTGGAAGGTGACCCGCGCGGTGTTCATGATCCCCAATGTGATCAGCGCCGCCGCCTGGGCCATGATCTACCGCTTCATCTTCAACGACGACATCGGCGTCCTGAACAGTCTCATCCGGCTGGTGAACCCGGACTTCAGCGTGGACTGGTTCTATGTTTCGCCCTGGGCCTTCTGGTCGGTCACCTTCACCTGGCTGTTCTACGCCGTCATCGTGACGCTGATCGTGCTGGGCGACCTGCTCAACATTCCCCAGGAGCTCACCGAGGCCGCCCGCATCGACGGGGCCACCGGCTGGCAGCTCATCCGCTACGTCCATCTGCCCCTGTGCCGCACGGCCATCGGCACCAGCATCATCTGCTCGCTGACCTCCCGCATCGCCATGTACGAACAGATCGCCCTCACCACCGCCGGCGGCCCCGATTACGAGACGGTGAGCCTGCCGATCCTGCTGGTCAACGCCATCACCGA
This sequence comes from Candidatus Allofournierella excrementavium, assembly GCF_048526665.1. Classification (NCBI taxonomy): domain Bacteria; kingdom Bacillati; phylum Bacillota; class Clostridia; order Eubacteriales; family Oscillospiraceae; genus Allofournierella; species Candidatus Allofournierella excrementavium. The sequence continues at coordinate 12,365 of NZ_DBGFPE010000012.1, read as the reverse complement.
CTACCGCTACGGCTACGCCAACGCGGTGGGTGTGCTGATGTTCCTGTTCGGCCTGGTGATCCTGTGGCTGGTGAACCGTCTCTTCCGCATGGACGAGACCGACTATTGAGGTGACGCACATGAGCACTGTGAAAAAAGCCGCCTGCCAGGCGTTTATGTATCTTGTGGAACTGGTGGTCATCCTGCTGTCGGTCTTTCCCATTCTGTGGGTGGTGATGTCCGCCTTCAAGACCAACGGAGAGATCCTCACCTCGCCCCTGGCGCTGCCCACTTCCTTCTCGCTGGACGTTTTTGTCCACCTCTTTGAGACCTACAACTTCCCGGTCTACTTCCTCAACTCGCTGCTGGCGGCGGGGGTGTCCACCCTGGTGTCGCTGCTGTTCTACGCCATGGGCGCCTATGTCATCGCCAAATTCGAGTTCCCGGGCCGCAAGCTGCTGTTCATCCTGTTCACCATCACCCTGCTGGTGCCGGGGCACAGCAAATCCCAGCCCATCTTCTCTCTGGTCAGCGACCTGGGCCTGTTCGACAGCATATGGGGCGTGACGCTGGTGTATCTCTCCGCCGGCATGGCCATGTCCATCTTTGTGCTGAAGGCCGGCTTCATGGCCATCCCCAAAAGCCTGGACGAGGCCGCCATCATCGACGGCGCCGGCTTCATGCGCACCTTCTGGTCCATCAACCTGCCTCTGGCAAAAAGCGCGCTGGCCACCGCCGGCATCCTGATGTTCCTGGGCAACTGGAACGAATATTACTTCGCCTCGCTGCTGACCCATTCCGATTCCCAGCGCACGCTGCCCATCGCCCTTTCCTTCTTCACCAGCGAATTCTCCTATAACTACACCAATCTCTTTGCCGCCCTCACCATCGTCATCCTGCCGGGCATCCTGCTGTATGTGTTCGCCCAGGAGCAGGTGCAGGCCAGCGTGGCGGCCACCGGCATCAAGGGGTGAACGCCCCGTGCCGAAACGACCGCATGAGCCCTCTGACCGAGAGGAGGTACAACCAATGAAATACGACGCGCAGCCCCTGGGCTGGGTGGTGGCGGAGGACGCCTTCAACGCCGGCCACATTGCCAAATGCGAGTCCATCTTTGCCCAGGGCAACGGCTATATGAACCTGCGAAACGCGCTGGAGGAAAACTATGTGGGCCAGCGCCGGGGCGCCTTCATCACCGGCACCTTCAACAAGGCCCTGCCGGATGAGGTGACCGAACTGCCCAACCTGCCCGACGTGACCGAGCTGCGGCTGACGGTGAACGGAGAGCGGTTCTCCATGGAGACCGGAACGACGGAAAACTACTGCCGCAAGCTGGACCTGCGCACCGGCGAGACCGAGCGCACCCTTGTGTGGACCAGCCCGGCGGGGGCGCGTCTGGCGCTGCGCCTGCGGCGGTTCGTCTCGCTGGCCCGGGAGCATCTGGCCGCTTTCTGCGCCGAGATCACCGCCCTGGACGGCCCGGCGGACCTTGTGCTGGAAAGCGGCATCGACAGCCGGGTGACCAACACCGGTTCCCAGCACTGCACCGAGGGTGAAAAACGCCTGGTGGACGGCTCCATTCTGCAGCTGGCCTGCCGCACCTGCCAGTCGAATATCCCGGTGACCGTACACTGCACCCACCGTTTTTCCGCGTCGCCGGCCCACAGCCTGCCGGTGATGGAGCGCCGGCGCTTCGTGCAGCGCTTTGCCTTCCGTCTGGAGGCCGGCGCCACCCTGCGCATGGACAAGCTGGCCTGTTACTGCACCGGCCGGGACCTTACCTTTGCCGCCTTTGGCCGGATGAACGGGGTGGAGGACGAGCAGCTGGTCCTTGCCGAAGGGCTGAGCGTCCTGCGGCAGGCCCGGGCCCGCTGTTACGAGGAGCTGCTGGAGGAGTCCGCCGCCCGCTGGACGGACTATTGGAGCAAAAACGACGTCCGGGTGGACAGTCCCGACCCGATGGACCAGCTGGGCCTGCGCTTCGCGCTGTACCACCTGAACATCATGGTCAAGCGGGACGATCCCCGGGTGGGCATCGGCGCCAAGGGCATGACCGGCGAAGGCTACAAAGGGCACTCCTTCTGGGACACCGAGATGTTCCTTCTGCCCCACTACCTGCTCACCGACCCGCCCGCGGCCCGCACCCTGCTGGAATACCGCTGGCGCAGCCTGCCCGGAGCCTTCAAAAAAGCCCGGGAGAACGACTGGCAGGGCGCCATGTTCCCCTGGGAGAGCGCATGGCTCACCGACGGAGAGGTCACCCCTCTGTTCGGCGCAGCGGACGTGGTCACCGGCCAGAGCATCCCCATCCTCACCGGCATGCTGGAGCACCACATCACCGCCGACGTGGCCTGGGCCGTCTGGCTGTATTACCTTGCCACCGGCGACGACGATTTCATGGAAAAATTCGGCTGTGACCTGCTGGTCAATACGGCCTGCTTCTGGGCCAGCCGGCTGGAGTGGAAGCGGGATGCCGGCCGCTTTGAGATCTGCAACGTGATCGGGCCGGACGAATACAAGGAGCATGTGGACAACAACGCCTTCACCAACTATCTGGCCGCCGAAAACCTGCGGGTGGCCAGCCTGGTGATCGGCCGGATGCGCCGGGACTGGCCCGCCGCCTGGGCCGCTCTCAGCGCCCGGCATGATCTGACAGCTTTGGCCGCCGATTTTGACGGGAAGCGGCAGAAGATGTATCTGCCCGCCCCCCGCCCCGAAGACGGGCTCGTGCCCCAGAACGACCAGTATCTGCAGCTGGAACAGGTGGACCTTTCCCGCTACAAGGCCCAGGCCGGGGTGTCCTCCATCTACGAGGACTACAGCCCCGCCCAGATGAACAAGCTGATGGTCTCCAAGCAGGCCGACCTTGTGATGCTGCTGCGGGTGATGCCCGACCTGTTCGACCCCGAGACCCGCCGCAAAAACTTTTTGTTCTACGAATCCCGCACCCTGCACGACTCCTCCCTGAGCCATGGCCAGCACTGCGTTCTGGCCGCCTGGATGGGGTTGGACGAGATGGCGCTGGACCTTTACCGGCACGCCGCCGCCATCGATCTGGGGCCGAACCCCTCCTCCTCCGACGAGGGCATCCACAGCGCCTCCATGGGCAATGTCTGGCAGTGCGCGGTGTGCGGGTTTGCTGGCCTGCGCTGGGCGGGCGAGCAGCTGGTGCTGGAAAATCACCTGCCGGCAAGCTGGAAGAGCCTGGAATTCAGTCTGGAGTGGCGCGGCGCCCGTCTGGCGGTGCGGCTGAGCCACGAAGAGGGCATTCAGGTGAGGCGGCTGGGCGGCAGCGCCATTACCATTCTGGCGGACGGCGTGCCGGTCACCCCGGCCCCCGCAGAGGAGGACGCATGAAATACCAAGGCATTATTTTTGACCTGGACGGTGTGCTCTGTTCCACCGACCGCTTTCACTTCCAGGCCTGGCAGCAGACCGCCCGCGAGGCAAAGGCCCCCTTCGACGAGGCCGTCAACCAACGCCTGCGGGGGGTCAGCCGCATGGAGAGCCTGGAGATCATCCTGGAGGCCAGCCCCCTCACCTTCACCCCCGAGGAAAAGGAGCGGATGGCCGAGGAGAAAAACGAGCGCTACCGCCGGCTGCTCCGGCAGATGACCCCCGCCGATATGCCCAACGGGGTGCGCGAAGCTCTCGAGAGCCTGCGAGCCGCCGGGCTGAAGCTGGCGGTGGGGTCCTCCAGCAAAAACGCCCGGTTCATCCTGGAGCGGCTGGAGGCCGGGCAATACTTCGACGCCGTCTGCGACGGCACCCAGATCGCCCGGTCCAAGCCGCACCCGGAGGTGTTTTTAAAAGCCGCGGAGATGCTGGGCCTGCCCCCGGCGGTCTGCCTGGTGGTGGAGGACGCCCCCGCCGGGCTGCAAGCCGCCCGGGCCGCCGGCATGGACTGCGCCGGCGTGGGCGGGGCCGACTGGCCCTTTGCCCCCGCTTACCGGCTGGAGGACGTGACCACCCTGCCCGCGGTCCTGCGGGGCTGAAAGGGGGGCGGCGGTTTGAAACTGGAACAGCCTGCCCGCGCCTGGTGGAAGGAGGCGGCCGTCTATCAGATCTATCCCCGCAGCTTCTGCGATTCAAACGGCGACGGGGTAGGGGACCTGCCGGGGATCCTGCAAAAGCTGGACTATCTTCAGCAGCTGGGGGTGGACGTTCTCTGGCTCAACCCGGTCTACCGCTCCCCCGGGGTGGACAACGGCTATGACATCAGCGACTACCGGGCCATCGACCCGGTTTTCGGCACCATGGAGGATTTTGACCGTCTGCTGGAAGAAGTACACCGCCGGGGGATGCGTCTGGTGATGGACCTGGTGGTGAACCACACTTCCGACCGGCACCCCTGGTTCATCGAGAGCCGTCAAAGCCGCCAGAGTCCCCGGCGGGACTGGTACATCTGGCGGGACGGCGTGAATGGCGGTCCGCCAAACAACTGGGGGGCCAATTTCGGCGGTTCCGCCTGGACGCAGGACGAGGCTACCGGCCAGTATTACCTGCATCTCTTCGCGCCCCAGCAGCCGGACCTGAACTGGGAAAACCCGGCGGTGCGGGACGCGGTCTTCGAGATGATGGACTTCTGGTTTCAAAAGGGCATCGACGGGTTCCGGATGGACGTGATCAGCCTTATCTCCAAGGGTGGCTTTGCCGACGGGCCTCTGCGGCCGGACGGCCTTTACGGGGACCCGTCGCCCCAGTGTGCCAACGGGCCCCGGGTGCATGAATACCTGCGGGAGATGAACCGGCGGGTGCTGAGCCGCTACGACTGCCTGACCGTGGGCGAAAACGCCGGGAACACCCCGGAACTGGCCTGCCGATACGCCGGGTTTGAGACCGAAGAGCTGAAGATGGCCTTCCAGTTCGACCTGATGGACGTGGACGGGGGCGAGCGGGACAAGTGGAGCGCCCGCCGCTGCTGGAAGCTGGCGGACATCAAAGATGTCATGACCCGCTGGCAGACGGAGCTGGAAGGCAAGGCCTGGAACGCCCTTTTTTGGGAAAACCACGACCAGCCCCGCAGCGTCTCCCGGTTCGGGGACGCCGGCAGCGAGGAAAACCGCGTCCGTTCCGCCAAGATGCTGGCCACCTGCCTGTTTTTGATGCAGGGCACACCCTACATCTACCAGGGGGAAGAGCTGGGTCTGGTGAACCGTCGCTTCACCTGCCTGGAAGAGATCGACGATGTGCAGACCCGGGGCAACTGCGCCGACCGGCTGGCCCACGGCGCCCGCCTTGCGGACGTGATGGAAACGGTGAACTACATCAGCCGGGAGCACGCCCGCGCCCCCATGCCCTGGAGCGCCGCGCCCCAGGGCGGGTTCACCACAGGCGCCCCCTGGATCCCGCTGCACCCGGACTACCCCTTTCTGAACGCCGAGGCCCAGCAGGCCGATCCGGACTCCGTTTACCACTATTACCGCAAGCTGCTGGCCCTGCGCAAGAGCAGCATGGCCCTGCTCTACGGCCATTACGCCCTGCAGCTGCCAAACAGCCAGCAGGTCTACGCCTACACCCGCACCCTGAACGGGGAACAGGCCCTGGTGCTCTGCAATTTCAGCGGCGAAACCGCCCCCTGCCCGCTGCTGCGCGGGCGCACGGAACACCCGCCGGCACTGGCCAACTACGCCGGCGGCCCGGCGGAGGAGGCCCTGCGCCCCTGGGAGTGCGCGGTCTATCTGCATCAAACCGGGCAATCACTGTAAAAACACGAAAGCAGCACCGGCCCTCCCGCGGTCGGTGCTGCTTTATTTTGTGCTACACCATTTGCAAGTGGTCTTCTCGATACGGATACGATTATTTATTATCCCCTAACCCCCAAACTGCTTGTATCCGCATCGGCCAAAGGAACATTTGCTGGAGTTATGACTTGTAAAGATCAATGTCTCATCGACATCGACTCCCATTCCGAAGAAGCCTTTATAACCAATATAAATGCATTGCAGCTAACTCAGTGCCATATCTTCAATGCCATCCGCTGATACAGAAGCGGCAACGACACAGATTGCCGTGCAGGGGCAAAGCGCACATTCTCAAAGCATTTGCCCTGAATAAGGACAGGAAAAACCGCATGGCGGCATCCAAGATGCTATCATGCGGTTTTGTGTCAGTTGCTCAGAACGGCGGGCCGCCGGGCCTGCCGGCACACCCGAAAGCCCCAGGGCCCCAGGGCCTCATGAGAAGCATTCTGTTCCCACAGCCGTTCTGCCTCCTTCGCCTCTGGCAGCGGGCAGGGCGTGTCGCCGGCATTCAGCCAGACGGTAAGGCAAAGCCCCTCCCGCTCCAGCGCATAACCGAACAGGCGGCTTTGAGGCGCCGCCGCGAGAACGGTGAACCGTTCGGTACCGTTCAGGTATTTTGCCCTCAGACCTGCTACCTGCCGGTAAAAATCAAACCAGCTGCCCTCCGCGTTTTCCCAGTCCATGGGGCGGCGGTATTCCGGCTCGGTGACGCCGGTCAGACCGGCCTCATCGCCGTAAAAGACACAGGGCGCGCCGGGGAAGAGCATCTGAAACACCACCGCCAGCCGCATCCGTCGCTCATCGCCTCCACAAAGGGACAGAAAGCGGCAGACATCATGACTGTCCAGCAGGTTCAGCTGGGCGCGCAAATAGGGTTCCGGGTAGCGCAGCACCATATTGGTCACCCGGGCGGCAAAGCCAGCCGCGTCGATGCGGCCCAGGGCAAAGAAGTCCCGGCAATGGCGGCGGAAATCGTAGTTCATCACCGAGTCCAGCAGATCGTACCGCAGCCAGTCCCGGGCGTTCTCCCACACCTCCCCGATAAGCACACAATCGGGGTCAGCGGCCTTCACCGCCCGGCGAAAGACCCGCCAGAACTCCTTGGATATCTCATTGGCCACATCCAGCCGCCAGCCGTCTACCCTGAATTCTTCCACCCAGTAGCGGCCCACCTCTGCAAAATAGGCCTGCACCTGAGGATTGGCGGTGTTCAGCTTGGGCATTTCCGGCACATAGGCAAAGCAGGCGTAATTGGGGTGGCCCTGCTCGTCCAGCCCGGGACCCGTTGGAGGAACGAAATCATACCAGTGAAAATAGGGCGACGACGCTCCACGCTTCAACACGTCCTGAAAGGCAAAAAAGCCGGTGCCGCTATGGTTGAACACCCCGTCCAGCACCACCCGCATCCCCATTTTGTGGGCCTTTTGAACGAGAGCACGCAGGTCATCGTCGGTGCCGAAGCAGGGGTCCACATGGTAATAGTCGATGGTGTCGTATTTGTGGTAGCTCTTTGCGGTGAAGATCGGATTCAGATACAGGCCGTTACACCCCAGCCGGGCAATGTGCTCCAGATTTTCCGTCACGCCCCGCAGTGTGCCGCCCAGCCGCCCTCCACTCTTCGCCGGGCCGGCCAACGCCTCGGAGCCGTCTGCGAAGCTGTCCGGGAAGACGTTGTAAAAACAGGCGGTGTTCATCCACTTGGGTGGCCGGGCGATCTCGGTGCGCAGGATGGCCGGGTACTGAAAGTATTCGCTGCGCCCGTCTACCCAGTTTCCCTCCATCTGCAGGTCGGCCAGTTCCCGGGTGAAGATGTCGCCGTAATAATAGGTCCATTCCTCCTGACCCTGCAGGCGGAAATAGTAACAAAGGCGGGTATGACGGATGGGAAAGACCGCTTGGAAAAAGTCGAATCGCTCATCCCGGGCAATGCGCTCCATGGGCAGGCCCTCAAAGCGGATGGGGGTGCTCTCACAGGCCCGGTCTGCCACATACAGTTCGCAGCTGACCAGATCCCTGCGCCCAGCCCGCAGCCGCACGCAGAAGGTCTCCTCGTCCAGGGGATAGGCATACTCTGAACAGGGGATATGAAGAATCGCTGCCTTATCTATCACAAAGCCGTCACCTATCCCTTCACGCCGCCGGCGGTGAGGCCGGAGACCATGTATTTCTGTATCTTAAAGAACACCGCCAGAATGGGCAGCGACACCAGAACCGCCGCTGCCGAGAAGAGAGGCCAGCTGCGGCTGTAGTCGTTGGATTGCAGTTGATACAGCCCGCCCGCCAGGGAGTAGCTGGTGCTGTCCAGCAAAAAGGTGGTGGCGAAAAGATACTCATTCCACACGGTGATGAGCACCATCACACAGGTGACCACGATGGCCGGTTTGGCCAAAGGGAGCACAATGCGCAGGATCATCTGCCGGTCACTGGCGCCGTCGATGCGGGAGGCCTCCTCGATCTCCACCGGGATGGTGTCGAAATATCCCTTCATGTTCCACAAGGCGAACACGCACATGGAGCCCGCGTAGATCAGGATGAGTCCTCCGTGGGTGTTCAGCAGGCCGATGGTCTTAAGCACCCGGAAGAGGGCGAACATCGACAAGATCTGCGGGAAGGCATTGAGCACCAGCAGCAGCTTCAGTGTAAACCGCCGGCCGGCAAACCGCCAGCGGGAAAAGGCGTAGGCCGCCGGCACCGCGCAGAGCATAGAAAAGAATACGGTGCCCACGCTCAAAATCACCGAGTTGCGGAACCACAAAAGGAACGGCTCGTCAAACAAAATCGCCCGATAGTTTTCCAAAGTGGGCTGGGTGGGCCAGAAGGAAAAGCGCGAAGAGAGTGCCGCGCCGCTGCCGCTGAAAGAAAGGGTGAGCGCATAGAGCACCGGCACCAGTGCTACCAGGCAAAGCAGCAGGAACGCCCCGTTCAGCACCGTCAGCCTCAGGATGCCCAGCGTCCGCTTTTTTCTGTTTTTATCCATAGGTCATTCCTCCCGCAGGCTTCGGTTGGTGGCCAGTGAAAACAGGATGATGAGCACAAACAACAGCATACTCACCGCGCTGGACAGGCCGTAGTTGTTGGAAACGAAGGCGTTCTGGTAGGCATAGGTGATGACGGTGTTCAAATTGGCTCCGGTCATGTACCCCTTTTGCTGGGTGAGAAGATACACAATGTCAAACTGCTTGAAGGTGATGAAGGTGGTCATCACCGCAGCGGGGGCGATAATGGCCCGGATGCCGGGCACGGTGATAAAGCGCACTTTCTGGAAAAAGCCCGCACCGTCCAGTGTGGCGCTCTCGTACAGGCTGGCGTCCACACTCTGCAATGCGCCGTCAATGGTGGCGATCATGAAGGGCAGCGCCATCCAGAGATTGAGCGCAAGGCAGGCCAGAAAGGCAGTGACCGTGTTGTCCAGGATGCTGTACTTCGGCAGCCCCAGCGCCGTGAGCCACTGGTTGAGCAGGCCAAACTCGGTGTTGAATATGCCCACCCGCCACAGCAGGATGGACACATAGGCCGGCATGGCCCAGGGCAGCATCAGCAGTGTTTTATACAGCCGGCGCAGGCGCAGACCCTTGGCGTTCAGCCCCAGGGCGATCCAAAACCCGCAGAACAGCTGCAGGGCCATATTCACCACCGTCCAGAGCAATGTGGTAAACAGCGCCCCCAGAAAACCGGAATCGAACTTGAACAGAGCCCGCACATAATTGGACAAACCGATCACCCGGAAATCCGCCCAGTGATACAGGTTCATGTTGGTCAGCGAGATATAGGCGGTGTACCCGATGGGGAACACCACCACGATCAGGATGAGAAGAAGTGCCGGAGCACTGTACAGCCACGGCTTTTTGCGCATAACGCCACCACCTTTTTACCCCACAAGCGGGGACGGCAAACCTGCCGTCCCCGCGCGGGTTTCGGATTCTGATTTTACTGCATGTCGGCAATGGCCTGCAGCGCGGCCTGCTGGGCCGTCTCGGCGGCAGTGGCCACATCTTCGCCGCTCTTGTTCACCGCCACCAGGAAGCTCTCCGCCGGGCCCCACAGCACGCCCATCTCGGGGATGTTGGGCATAGGCTGGGCGGTCTCTGCCGTCTTCTGGATAGCCACGATCAGCTCGTCCGCCGCCACTTCCGGGTCCTCATAGGCCTTGCTGTTGGCCGGGGCGCAGCCGGAGGACTTGGCCAGCGCCACCCCCACCTCGGGGGAGGCCAGCGCCGCCAGTACCTTGCCGATGGCCTCGGGGTGCGCCTCGGCGCCGGTCTTCAGCACACCGACTCCCTGCACACCGGCGTAGGGCGCCAGCGGGTTGCCGTTGGGCAACGTCATGTCGGACAGGGAGGCCACGCCAAAATCGATGCCCGCGTCCCGGATGCCGGAGACCAGCCACGGCCCGCCGATGATTGCGGCTGATTTGCCTTCATTGAACAGGGTGGTCACAGTGTTATAGTCGCCGTCCGCCTGCAGCGCCGCGAACTTTTTGTTGTATTCCACCCCTTCGATGGTCTTGGGATCGTTGAGCCCCGGCTGGCCTTCCTCGTTCAGGATGTAGCCGCCAAACCCGTTGATGAAGGGGGATACGTTGTAGGCGGTGGAGTGCTGGTTGACCACAGCATAGGTACCTGCCGCTGTGTCGGTGTTGGCCTGCATATAAGCATACAGATCTTCGGTGGTGGTGGGGATATCCCCCTGCCACAATGCCTTGTTGTACAAAAAGACCAGCGTCTCAAAATACACGGGCAAGAAGTATTGCTCGCCGCCGATCTGTCCGGCTTCCACCGTCATCGGCAGGGCGTCCGCCAGCACATCCGCGCCCGCTACCTCCGACAGGGGAGCCAGAATGTCCATGGCCACAAAGGTGCCCAGGGAGTCATGGGCGTAGAAATACATGTCCGGGCCGTTTGCCGCGTCACTTCCGTACAGCTTCAGCTGGTCGGAAAGGCCTGTCTTTTTCTCAAACGTCACTGTGATGTTGTCGCCGGAAAGCTGCGAGTTCACAGTGTCGGCAATGGTCTGCATGATGGCCTCGTCGCCGTCGTGCCAGATCTTGATGGTGACCGGCTCCGTGGCCGTCTCACTGCCGGGCGCCGCCGCGCTGCCGCTTTGGGGCGCGCTGGAGGGCGTCTGGCCACAACCGGCCAGCATCCCCAGCGCCAGAGCCGCGCTCAACAAAAGGGAAATTGCCTTTTTCATGGTGCTTCCTCCTTTTTAATGCGAAAACGCTTACCTGATTTTTCCTCCTGTTCGGGATAAACTCCGGATTTATGCCCTGATTTCTTCTTAAATCTTAGCAGTATTGTCCAGAAATTTCAAATTTTAACAGGCAATTCTCTTGCATTTTTTAGGTAACCGTTATACTATAGATTTACCAAACACAGGAAAGGGGAGTACCCGATGCCCATCACCATCAAGGACGTGGCCGCCCGGGCAGGCGTTTCGGTGGCCACCGTCTCCAAAATCCTCAACCATCACCCCGGCATCTCGGAGGAGACCACCCGCCGGGTAGAGCAGGTGATGCGGGAGCTGGAGTATGCCCCCAACAGCCGGGCAGCCAGCTTGGCACGGCGGGCCACCCGGAACATCATCTACCTGACCAGCCTGCCCGCCGACATCGCCTATACAAACCCCCACATGTTCGACATTCTCTGCGGGGTGCAGAGCGCCCTGAGCGAAAAGGGCTATACTCTGACCATCATGGACACCTGTCGCGAAGAGGTGCCCGGCAGCACCGCCGAGCAGATCATCCTGCAAAAGCTGGCAGACGGCATGATCGTCCACGGGGCCGCCATCGACAAAAACATCTCCGCCCTGCTGGTGCGCCGCAAATTTCCCCACATCCTCATCGGTCACCCGGGGAATGGCTCCCGGCTGTGCTGGGTGGACACCAACCAGATTTTGGGCGGGCAGATCGCGGCAGAGCATCTTCTGGAGCGGGGCTATCGGAACATCGGTTTCCTGGCGGAGGGCACCACCGATGAGATCGCTTATCTGCGGTTGCGGGGATTTCGCATCGCCATGCAGGAGGCCGGTGTGCCGGTGCGGGAGGACTGGATCCTCCACACCACCGCAGACCTGGAAGGCAGCTACCACGCCGCCTTCGGGCTGCTCAGCATGCAGCAACGCCCCGACGCGGTGATCTGCGGCAGCAATCTGCTGGCCTTCGGGCTGTACCAGGTGGCCGCGAAGCAGGGGCTGAATATCCCGGAGGAGATGGCGCTCATCACCTTCGACCGTTACCCTTATTCCACCGTGCTGGACCCGCTGCCCACTTTCGTGCAGATCGACGTGCACGACCTGGGGCGCACCGCGGGGGCCATGATGCTGCGGGTGCTCAAGCGCCCGGAACTGCTGGTACAGACCTACGCCACCCTGCCCCGGCTGGTATGCAACGCCACTACGCCCTACCGGCCGTGACCCTCCTATTGACACATGCAGCAATCCCAACTCGTTTGGCTCGCCGAAAGCTGTACCCCCGGGCAATCCACTTATAAAAAACAACCAAAAAGGCCGGCCAGGCATGAATTGCCCTGCACTTGTCAAGCAAAAGTAGACACAGAAAAGCAATTTAGAGGAAGCCCCGTTCAGACCTGTACTGAACGGGGCTTTTATAGCCCAAAGCGGCGGCAGGTCGATCATGATTGAAGA
>NZ_DBGFPE010000011.1:0-3058 GCF_048526665.1 Candidatus Allofournierella excrementavium | reverse complement strand
CGCGCAAGACTTCCCCGCCCCCAGCGCCGCCCGGACAAAGAGACCGACGGCAAGTCAGGGCGGCGCTCTGGCCCGTTTTGCTCCGTCCGCCGCCCGATGCCGGCCGAGCCAGACGCGGCACTGCCGCCGCGTAGTGCGCCTCGGAGCGAACACTTTGCCCGGCTTGAGGGCAAAGTGTCCGAAACGCCGCGTGCGGCGGCGGACAGTGACGCGGCCACCTTGCGCAAAGCTCCCCGGACCACAGCGCCGCCCGGACAAAGAGACGGCCAGCTTTGCGAAAAAGCTCCGCCCGGTTTCTCCCCACCGCACGCTCCATTTCGGACATTTTCCGCGACGAAGGAAAATGTCCGCTCTGATGCGCACTACGTGGGGAAAACCGGGCTTTGCCTCGGCCGGGTCCGCTTTCGCCTCACAAAAAAAGCGGGCGGCCTCCAAGGGCCGCCCGCCGTGCGCTCTGTTCAGTTTTTCGCCGCGCCCAGGGTGCGCATGGAGTTGAGCACCGCCAGCACCATCACGCCCACGTCGGCGAAGATGGCCGCCTGCATGCCCACAAGGCCGAAGGCGCCGAGGGCAAGGCAGCCGAACTTGACCGCCAGGGCGAAGACGATGTTCTGGCGCACCACCGCAAGGCACCTGCGGGCCACCTTCATGGCAAGGCTGAGCTTGGCCGGGTCGTCGTCCATCAAAACGATGTCCGCCGCTTCGATGGCCGCGTCCGAGCCCATGGCCCCCATGGCGATGCCCACGTCCGCCCGGCTGAGCACCGGCGCGTCGTTGATGCCGTCGCCCACAAAGGCCAGGGTGGTGCGCCGGGGCTTTTGGGCCAGCAGCTGCTCCACGCAGGCCACCTTGTCGCCGGGCAGCAGCTGGGCATGCACCTCGTCGATGCCGAGGCTGGCCGCCGTCTGGCGGGCGGCGGCCTCGCCGTCGCCGGTGAGCATCACCGTGCGCACGCCGCCGTCCCGCAGGGCTTTGACCGCCGCTTTGGCGGTGGGCTTTTCCTTGTCGCTGATGAGCACGCCGCCCAGAAACTCGCCGTTCTGGGCCACATACACCGCGCTGCCCGCGCCCTCCACCGGCCGGAAGGCCACCCCCAGCTGCTCCATCAGCCGGGCGCTGCCCACCGCCGTGGGCACGCCGTCCACCAAGGCGGTCACGCCGTGGCCGGCGGTCTCGGTGACCTCCTTCACCCGGTCGGGGGCAGCTTCGATGCCAGCCGCCCGCCGCAGGCTGAGGGCGATGGGATGGCTGGAGAACTGCTCGGCCAGGGCCGCGGCCTCCAGCACGCGGCTCTCCTCCGCGCCGGGGGCGGGCAGCACCCGGGCCACCTCAAAGACGCCCTGGGTGAGGGTGCCGGTCTTGTCGAACACCACGGTGCGGGTGCTGGCGAGGGCCTCCAGATAGTTGCCGCCCTTGACCAGGATGCCCGCCCGGCTGGCCCCGCCGATGCCGCCGAAGAAGGCCAGCGGCACGCTGATGACCAGCGCGCAGGGGCAGCTGATGACCAGGAAGGTGAGCGCGCGGCGCAGCCACTCGCCCCAGCCGCCGAGGAAAAGAGGCGGCAGCACCGCCAGCGCCAGCGCGCCGATGCACACCGCCGGGGTGTACCACCGGGCAAAGCGGGTGATGAAGTTCTCGGCCTTGGCCTTTTTCATGCTGGAATTTTCCACCAGGTCCAAAATGCGGCTGACGGTGGACTGGCCGAAGGGCTTGGTCACCTCCACCCGCAACAGGCCCGTGGTGTTGACGCAGCCGCTGACGACCTCGTCCCCCTCGGCCACGTCCCGGGGCAGGCTCTCGCCGGTGAGGGCGCTGGTGTTCAGGGCCGAAACGCCCTCCACCACCCGGCCGTCCAGCGGGACCTTCTCGCCCGGGCGCACCACGATGATCTGGCCCGGCTGCACTTCCTCCGGGCTCACGGTCACCACCGCGCCGTCTTTTTCAAGGTTGGCGCTGTCCGGCCGGATGTCCATCAGCGCGGCGATGCTGCGGCGGCTCTTGCCCACGGCGTAGCTCTGGAACAGCTCGCCCAGCTGGTAGAACACCATGACCTCCACGCTCTCGCCGTATTCCCCCAGCGCCAGCGCGCCCACGGTGGCCACCGCCATCAGGAAGTTCTCGTCGAACACTTCGCCGTGCACCACGCCCAGCACCGCCCGGCGCAGCACGTCGTAGCCGATGATGAGATAGGGCACAAGGTACAGCGCCAGCCGCGGCAGCCCCTCGGCGGGCACGAACTGCAGCGCGGCCAGCAGCGCCGCCGACACGAGGATGCGCGCCAGCATCCGTTTTTGTTTGCGGTTCATCTTAAGAACGCTCCCTCCCCCCAAAAACCGGGCTCACAGATAAATTTCGCAGTCCGGCTCGATCTTGCGGCAGGCCTTGACCACCTGCTTCATCAGCGCGTCGAAGCCCTCGTCCGGGGCCTCCACCACCATCTTCTGGGTCATAAAGCTGACCGTGGCGCTCTCCACCCCCGGCAGCTTCTGCACCGCCTGTTCCATCTTGGCCGCGCAGTTGGCGCAGTCCACTTCGATTTTGAATGTCTTTTTCATGGCTCGTTCCTCCTTGTTATTCTGCGATATGCTCCAGCCCCAGGGCGATGATGTCCCGCACATGGTCGTCGTCCAGCCCGTAGAACACCGTCTTGCCCTCCCGGCGGAAACGCACCAGCTTGTTGGCCTTCAGGATGCGCAGCTGGTGGCTCACCGCCGAGGGCGTCATGGACAGGCACTGGGCGATGTCGTTGACGCACAGCTCGCTTTCAAACAGCGCGTAAAGAATTTTGACCCGGGTGGTGTCGCCGAAAATTTTATAAAGCTCCGCCAGGTCATAGAGCACCTCGTCCGGCGGCAGCGCGCCGCGCACCTTTTCGCAGCGCTCGCCGTCCTCTCCTTCGCCGCAGGCCTTTGCCCGGGAAATGACTTCTTCCATGGGGGTCCCTCCTATTACAATAAATTTGGACAGGAAAGCCGGGCAGCCAGTCCGGCTTTCTCTCCATCTCGTGCCTAAGCTACAATAAGGGGAGCAACTGGCTGACCAATCCCTCCTTGGGCTT
>NZ_DBGFPE010000010.1:0-10482 GCF_048526665.1 Candidatus Allofournierella excrementavium | reverse complement strand
AGCGAAAATCCCGTCTGACTTCCTGTTAGAAATCAGACGGGATTTGTCCGTATGCACCCCGGAAACCGTCAGCTAACAGTTGATAAGTAAATTAGTTCCTTATCACTGTTAAGCCAAGGCTTTTCGGGATTTTTACAGATCGATGTCCAGTTCCACGGGGCAGTGGTCGGAGCCGAAGACCTCGGGGTGAATGGCGGCGGTCTTGACCTTGTCCATCACGCGGCGGCTGACGATGAAGTAATCGATGCGCCATCCCGCGTTGTTCTTGCGGGCGTTGAAGCGGTAGCTCCACCAGCTGTAAGCCCCGGTGAGGTCGGGGTACTTCTCTCGGAAGGTGTCGGCAAAGCCCGCCGCCAGCAGCTCGGTCATCTTGGCGCGCTCCTGGTCGGAGAAGCCCGCGTTGCCCCGGTTGGGGCCGGGGTTTTTCAGGTCGATCTCGTTGTGCGCCACGTTCAGGTCGCCGCAGAGCACCACCGGCTTTTTGGCGTCCAGCGCCAGCAGGTAGGCCCGCAGGTCGTCCTCCCAGCGCATGCGATAGTCGATGCGGGCAAGGCCCTCCTGGGCGTTGGGCACATAGACGTTCACAAGATAGAAATTCTCGAATTCCAGCGTGATGGCCCGGCCCTCGTGGCTGTGCTCCTCCACGCCGATGCCGTAGCTCACCGAGAGGGGCTCCACCCGGCTCCAGCAGGCGGTGCCGGAATAGCCCTTTTTCTCGGCGCTGTAAAAATACGAAGTGTAGCCCTCGGGGGCAAAATCCGCCTCGCCGGGCTGGCATTTGGTCTCCTGCACGCAGAACACGTCGGCGTCCAGCGCCGCGAAGGAGGCGGCAAAATCCTTTTTCAAAACAGCCCGCAGGCCGTTCACGTTCCAGCTGATGAGTTTCATGGCTGTCTCCTTTTCGGGCCGCCCCGCGGGGCGGTTCTTTCCCCCTCATTATAAGGAAGATGGGCCGCCGGCGCAAGGGGGGCCTGCCTCTCCTCCCCCAGCATCACCAGCCGCAGCCCCCGCTGCCGGGCATACTGTGCCGTGTAGGCGCTGCCCCCTGTCTGGCGGGTGCAGTAGGCCACGCAGACGGAGCTGTTGTCCACCAGATGGCGGTTGCGCCGGTGCATGCAGCCGGAGGAATAGTGTTCGGCGGTGTAGACCACCTTGTCTGCCCGGCTCAGAATTTCCCGATAGCGGCGCACGTCCGCTTCTTTCCAGCCACGGGTCTGGTCCCGGCAGGGCAGCACCAGGATGAGCCGCACGCCGGGGTATTCCCCTTTCAGCCGCAGCACCGTCTCGGCGGCCAGGGTGTCGAACCCCAGCGCCCCGCCCGCACCGAAATAGCGCACCCCTTCGCCGATGAGCCGCCGCAGCGTTTGTTCCAATTCTTTCGCCAGCGCCGGCAGCGCCCGGGCCGGGATGGCCCGGTGGCCGGTGAAACAGCAGGTTTTTTCTTTCATGTTTTTCTCCATTTCGCTCGCTCCTTCCGCAGTTGCACCTATATAAGTGCAATTTTATTCTTTAGTCCTCCTAAAATCAACACATACTGCACCAATACAAGTGCGGGAGGTGTTGTCGGTGAACGCAGAATACGAGCGGGCGCTGGGGCAGAACATCCGGGCCCTGCGCATGAAAAAAGGCCTTTCCCAGGAGCAGCTGGCCGCACAGCTGCAGGTGCGTGGGTGCGACGTGACCCGCAGCGCCCTGGCAAAAATAGAGGTGGGCCAGCGGCACATCTACCCGGACGAACTGCGGGCCCTGCGGGATACTCTGGGCGTGCCCTATGAGGCGCTGTTTGTGTGAGGCAAAGCGCCATGGTGACATTGAACATCCTTCCCCTGCTGGAAAAGAAGGGCAAAACAAAATACTGGCTCTACAAGCAACTGGGCATGAGTTACCAGAACTTCAGCCGCATGGTCAATAATGAGACCTCCTCCATCAAGCTGGAGCGCATCGAAACCCTTTGCCAACTGTTGGACTGCACCCCCAATGAACTGTTCCTTATCGACTGGGAAAAATAGTTTTTTCATTCCCGGCGAAGCAATGATACTGCTGGCTGTGCTGCATTTTTTGACGAAACAAGGGAGGGGCCCCGGCGGAAAATCCGCCGGGGCCCCTCCCCTTCTCCCCGTTGACCCGCGGCATGCCGCCGCCTTATAATGAGAGCAGCAAGGAGGGATACCCATGAACGAAGTTCTGCGTCAGCTGGCATCGCGCAAGAGCGTGCGGGTCTACACCGGCGAGCCGGTGACCGCCGAGGAGAAACAGGCCATCCTGCAGGCCGCCTTCGACGCGCCCACCGCGGGCTGCCAGCAGCTCTACACCATCATCGACGTGACCGACCAGCCGCTGAAGGAGCGGCTGGCGGACCTGTGCGACCACCAGCCCTTCATCGCCGCCGCGCCGCTGGTGCTGGTGTTTCTGGCGGACTGCCGCCGCTGGGAGCAGTGCTACCGGGCGGCGGGCCTTTCGCCCCGGGACCCCGGCCCCGGCGACCTGCTGCTGGCCGCGGCCGATGCCTGCATCGCCGCCCAGAACGCCGTGACCGCCGCCAAGAGCCTCGGCATCGGCAGCTGCTACATCGGGGACGTCATTGAGCAGTGCGAGGAAATGCGGGAGGCGCTGGCCCTGCCCCCCGCCGTGGTGCCCGCCGCCATGGTGGTGTTCGGCCGCCCCACCGACCAGCAGAAGGCCCGGCGCAAGCCCGCCCGCCTGCCTGCGGAGTATGTGGTGTGCGAGAACACCTACGCCGACCGCACCCCCGAAGAGCACCGGGCCGCCCTCACCGCCCGGGCCGCCGCGGACGAAAAGCCCTCCTTCGACTTCGACACCTGGGTGCGTGCCTTCGCCGCCCGCAAGTACGAGAGCGGTTTTTCCCGGGAAATGAGCCGCAGCGCCGCGGTGTACCTCAAGGATTTCGAGGGCTGGGACCGCTGATTTTCCCCTCATTTCAGTATTATCCCAAAATCATATTCCATTCTGTATAAAAACATCCCCGGCACGAACCGTGCCGGGGATGTTTTTTGTCCGCTTGCTTTTGGGGGAAAAATCAGCCGTAGAGGATGTCGTCCACGTTGGACGGGCCGTACTTCTCCATGTGCTCGGCCATCTCGGTCAGCAGCTCCTGGTTGGTGATGTTGCCGCTGTGGCCGGTGCGGGGGAAGGTGATGCTGTAACCGTCGTAGTAGGGGTCGGTGGTGGTCTCCAGCCAGTCGCCCAGGACGTACTGGGCCTGGTTGAGGTAGTAGGCGTCCATGTCGCCGCCGCGGATGTGGATCTTGCCCACCAGCTGCTCGCCGATCTCGGACCAGTTCTCCTGCAGGTACTTGGTCAGGTCATAGTGCTCGCCCCAGTACTCCACCACGTCCTTGTTGATGTCGCCGGTGAGGGGGTCATAGACGCGCTCGGGGTAGCCGTCCTCGCCCATGGGGCCGTAGACCGCTTCCCAGATGGCCCACTGGCCCAGGCTCTGGCACTGCAGGCCGCCCACCGCGGCCTCGTAGAGGTTCTCGTCCTTCATGGCGTACTTGATGTTGCCGTCCAGCGCAACGCTGCCGGGACGGGCCACCTTGTACCAGCCGTTGTCGGTGTAGTAGGCGTTGTCGTCCTCGTAGAGGTTGACCACCTGATAGTGCTCAAAGGTGACGGAGTCGGGGCACAGGCTCCAGGTGCCGCCGTAGAAGTCGGGGTTGAACACCTGCATGGCCAGGCTCTCCCAGCCGCCGGTGGAGCCGCCGGACAACAGACGCGCCCAGGACTCGGGGATGAGGTTGAAGGTCTCTTCCAGATAGGGGATGAGCTCCTGCTGGATGGCGTCGCCCCAGGGGCCCAGGTTCTCGCTGTTCACGGAGTAGGAGGTGTCGTAATACATGTTCGCGTCACGGAAGGTGATGACCACCATCTGAGGCGCTTCGCCGCTGTCCCACCAGGTGGTGAACTCCTCGTTGGTGCCGTAGCTCAAGGGCGCGCTGCCGCCGGGGAAGTGGCCCTGGTAGTAGAGGGTGGGATAGGCCTTTTCGGAGTCGTAGTTATGAGGCAGCAGCACGTTGGCGCCGATGTAGATGTCCTGGCCCCAGAACTCGCTGAGCAGCTCGCTCTTGATCTTGACGTACTTCACCTGCTCGGTGTCCTCATAGTTGCCCTGCTGGGCCACCTGGCCCTCCTCCAGTTCGGGCATGGGGATCATCTCGCTCAGGGTCAGGCTGATGGTCTGGTCGCTGGTCACGTCCACCTGGGCGGTCTGCACGTCGCTGTAATAGTTGCCGGGGTTGGAGAGGAAGTCGCCGCCGCCGCCCTGGTCGGCCATGCCCCAGATGGTGGAGCCGTTGCTGCGCTCGAACTTGGTGTAGGTGATGAAGAAGGCCTGCACCGAGAACTCCTGGGCGGGCAGCTCTTCCAGCTCAAAGGGGAAGCCGATGATCTCGTCGTCGGCCACGGTGAACTCGATGGTGTCGCCGGCCTTGAGGCCGTAGACCGTCTTGCCGAACACCGGCACGCCGTAGAGGTCGATCTGCTCATAGGGCTGGGCCTCGCTGGTGTCGGTGGCGAAGGCCACAAGGCAGCGGCCGTTCAGTTCGCCCTCGAAATCGTCGGGCACCTTGACGCTGACGGTAAAGCCGGAGCCGGCCCCGGCGCTCATGTTATCAGCGGAAGCGGCGGGGGCGGAAGAGGAGGGCGACGCGGCGCAGCCCACGGCGGACAGCGCCATCAGCCCGGCGCACAAAGCGCCGATCAACTTTTTGCAATGCATGACAAAACCTCATTTCTTGGTCGGGGCCGCGGGGCGGCCCGGGTGAAGCAAATTTATAAACTTTCATCCTTTCCGCTTCGTCGTCGCATGCAGAGCTCCCCTTTCGCGGCTTATCAAGGCACTTTCGCCCGCCGCCTGAAAAATTGTATGAATGTATAATAATGCATAAATATCGAAAAAGCAAGCATATTTTTGAAAATATATGCTTTTTATATTTATTGCACAAACCTTGTTCAGCGCCTCGCCCACTTTTCGCCGCCCTGCCCAAAGAAAAAGGCCCCGACCACAAAGGGTCGGGGCCTTGGGTTTATTCAACTGTGTCACGCGCCGGTCTTTTCGCCCAGGGTGACCTGCAGGGTGATGAGCTCGCGGCCGCGGTCCACCTGGACCTCCACCACGTCGCCCACATTGTAGCTCTTGAGGGCGTTGGTCACGTCGTCGGTGCTCTCCACCAGCTGGGTGCCGATGCTCACGATGCGGTCGCCCGCCTTCATGCCGGCGGCCTCGGCGCCGGAGCCCTCATCCACGCTGTTCACGTAGACGCCCAGGCTGCTCACGCCGTACTGCATGGCGGTCTGCACGTCGCCCACGGTGATGACGGTGATGCCCAGTGCGGGACGGCCGGTGACGTAGCCGTTCTCCAGCAGGTCCTGCACGACGGTCTTCATGGTGTTCACCGGGATGGCGAAGCCCAGGCCCTCGGCGTCCTCGTCGGAGTATTTGGCGTTGACGATGCCGATCAGTTCACCGTTGGTGTTGAACAGGCCGCCGCCGGAGTTGCCCGGGCTGATGGCCGCGCTGGTCTGCATCAGGGTCATCTGGTTGCCTTCCACCGAGATGTCACGGTTCAGAGCGGAGACGATGCCGTCGGTGACGGTGCCGCCCAGGGTGCCCATGGGGTTGCCCACGGCGATGACCACTTCGCCCACCTGCACATTGTCGGAATCGCCCAGCACCGCCGGGGTCAGGCCGGTGGCGTCGATCTTCAGCAGGGCGATGTCGCTCTGCTGGTCGCTGCCCACCACGGTGGCGGTGTAGGTGGAGTCGTCGTGCAAAGTCACGGTGACCTGCTGGGCGCCTTCCACCACGTGGTAGTTGGTGACGATGTAGCCGTCGGTGGTGAGGATGACGCCGCTGCCGGCGCCGCTGAGCACCTGCTGGCCGCCCCAGAAGTAGTTGTCGGTGACGATCTGCTCGGTGGTGACCACCACAACGCTGGGGGTCACCGCGCTGGCCACGTCGGACAGGCTGCCGCCGGTGGAGGAGGTGGAGGTGGCGCTGCCGCCGGAGGCCGCCTGATACATCACCGTCTGGCCGCCGTTTTTGCTGGCCACCAGATAGCCGGCGAAGCCGCCGCCGAAGCTGACCGCCGCCACCAGCACCAGGGCCAGCACACCTGCCAGCACCTTTTTGCCGATGCCCCGCTTCTTGCGGGGAGGCTCGCCGCCGCCCATGGGCGCACCGGGCATGCCGCCGTCGCCGGGCATCTGCCCGGAAGGGCCGCTCCCCGTGGGGGGCGCGGGGTTGTATCCGTTCTGATAGAGACCGGAGTAATCATATTCCCATTTGTTTTCCATAAAAATTCATCCTTTCGGGTAAACAGCGGGCCGGGGCGGATACGCCCTCAAAAAAGCCCTCTGTGATCGTTCTGACCATAGTATATCGGCCAATCGTGAAAAACCTTCAAAGCCGGGGTGAAAGAATTGTGAAATCCCCATATTTCGCGCTATAATAGGAATATCGCGCGGATAAGGTATGTGGATATGCTACCACAAAACGGGGCATCCCGCAACCGTTCCGCGAAAAGGAGGCCGCCCATGCGCATCGACGAGCACCGGGAGGGGGAGCACCTTGCCCTCACCCTTTATAAAGAGCAGCAGCCGGTGGGCCTTTGCCGCCTGCGCACCGCTTCCGGCCGGGTGGAGCTGGATGAGCTCTCCATCGACGAGGGCTGGCGGGGCAAGGGCTACGGCAGCTATCTGCTCAAACAGGCCCTGCACGCCACCGGGGGCTTTTCCACCGCCAGCCTGCACGCCGCCCCGCCCCCGGAAAGCGAGGCCGCGGCGGCCCTTTTGAAAAAGTTCGGCTTCGCGCCCGCCGGGAAGGTCTGGCTGCGCCGCCGCGCGCCGGACCCCAGCGCCGTGAGCCTGACCCACGAGTTTCTGGCCTCCCGCCTTGCGCCCGGGGGCTTTTTCATCGACGCCACCTGCGGCAACGGCCACGACACCGCCTTTCTCTGCAAGCTGGCGGGGCCGTCGGGGAAGGTGCTGGCGCTGGACGTGCAGCAAAAGGCGGTGGAGGCCACCCGCGCCCGGCTGGAAAAAGAGGGCTTCGGCTCCATCGCCCGGGTGGTGCAGGCGGACCACGCCCGGCTGGCGGAGTTTGCCCAGCCGGCCAGCGCCGACTGCGTGGTGTTCAACTTCGGCTATCTGCCGGGGGCGGACCACGCCCTCTTCACCACCCCGGCCAGCAGCCTGCCGGCCCTCAAGGCGGCGCTGGACATTTTGAAGCCCGGCG
This sequence comes from Candidatus Allofournierella excrementavium, assembly GCF_048526665.1. Taxonomy (NCBI): domain Bacteria; kingdom Bacillati; phylum Bacillota; class Clostridia; order Eubacteriales; family Oscillospiraceae; genus Allofournierella; species Candidatus Allofournierella excrementavium. Next base: position 3,227 of record NZ_DBGFPE010000010.1, on the reverse strand, counting down.
GCGTGCTGGCGGCCTGCCTTTACAGCGGCGGCCCCAACGGCGACGGCGAAAGAAAAGCGGTGGAGGAGTTTTTCGCCGCCCTGCCCCTGACGAAATACACGGTGCTGGCCTGCCGCTTCGCCAACTGGGCGCCCACCGCGCCTCTGCCCTGTTTCGTGCTGAAAAAGTGAGCAAAAATGCCCCATTCCCCTTGCCAAGCGGGCTTTGAACGGGTAGAATTAGAATGTTGTGACTTTTTAAAAAGAAACCCACCGGGGCCCCGCGGCCCCGCGCAAAATCAGAGGAGGAAGAAGCTATGGCCGATCTGCGGCAGGAGATCGCGCGCAGGCGCACCTTTGCCATCATCAGCCACCCGGACGCCGGCAAGACCACCCTCACCGAGAAGCTGCTGCTCTACGGCGGGGCCATCCAGCAGGCGGGCAGCGTGAAGGGCAAGCAGAGCGCCCGCCACGCGGTGAGCGACTGGATGGAGATCGAAAAGCAGCGCGGCATCTCCGTCACCAGCAGCGTGCTGCAGTTTGAATACGACGGCAAGTGCGTGAACATTCTGGACACCCCCGGCCACCAGGACTTTTCCGAAGACACCTACCGCACCCTGATGGCCGCCGACGCGGCGGTGATGGTGCTGGACGCGGCCAAGGGCGTTGAGGCCCAGACCATCAAGCTGTTCAAGGTGTGCACTTTGCGCCACATCCCCATCTTCACCTTCATCAACAAGATGGACCGGGAGGCCCGGGACCCCTTTGACCTGATGGAGGAGATCGAGAACATCCTGGGCATCCGCACCTACCCCATGAACTGGCCCATCGGCTGCGGCAAGGAGTTCAAGGGCGTGTTCGACCGTGACAGCCGCCACATCCTGGCCTTCCAGAGCGACGGCAAGGCCAACGGCGTGAAAATTCTCGATAAAATCGAAGCCGAGCTGGGCGACCCCCGGCTGGACGAGCTGCTCACCGCCCCGCTGCACGAGAAGCTCAGCGAGGACATCGAGCTGCTGGACGGCGCCAGCTACGATTTTGACATGGACGCGGTGAACACCGGCAACCTCAGCCCCGTGTTCTTCGGTTCGGCGCTGACCAACTTCGGCGTGGAGCCTTTCCTGAAAGAATTCCTGCGGCTGGCCCCCTCTCCCCTGCCCCGCACCAGCGGCGGCGTGCCGGTGGAGCCTGCGCAGGACACCTTCTCCGGCTTCATCTTCAAGATCCAGGCCAACATGAACAAGGCCCACCGGGACCGCATCGCCTTCATGCGCATCTGCTCCGGCCGCTTTGAGCGGGGCATGGAAGTGACCCATGTGCAGCAGGGCAAGAAGATAAAGCTGGCCCAGTCCACCCAGCTGATGGCCCAGGACCGGGCCACCGTGGACGAGGCCTACGCCGGCGACATCATCGGCCTGTTCGACCCGGGCATCTTCTCCATCGGCGACACCCTGTGCACCGGCAAGGAGCCCATCCGCTACGCGGGCATCCCCACCTTCGCCCCCGAGCACTTCGCCCGGGTGACCCAGGTGGACACCATGAAGCGCAAGCAGTTCGTGAAGGGCATGGAGCAGGTGGCCCAGGAGGGCGCCATCCAGATCTTCCGGGAGCTGGGCGGCGGCATGGAGGAGGTCATCGTGGGCGTTGTGGGCGTTTTGCAGTTCGAGGTGCTGGAGTACCGGCTGAAAAACGAGTACAACGTGGACATCCGCATGCAGAACCTGCCCTACGAGCACATCCGCTGGATCGAGAACGAGGACCTGGACCCCAAAAACCTGGACCTGACCAGCGACACCCGCCGCATCGAGGACCTGAAGGGAAACAAGCTGCTGCTGTTCACCTCCCCCTGGGCCATCACCTGGGCCGAGGAGCACAACCCCGACCTGCGCCTGAGCGAGTTCGGCAACCGGGAAGACTGATTTTTTCACAGCATAGGGGCAGCGCCCCGGCCGTTTGGCCGGGGCGCTGCTTTTTTGCGGTGGCGGGGCTTTTCCGGGGCAGGCTTTTTCGGGGCGGGCGCAGTTCGTCCCGCCCCGCATTTGACCTGCATTTTGACCTGCATTTTGACTTGCAGCGGACCCCGCCGGCCCTTTTGGGGCACCCTCGCCCCGTCCCGCCCACCGCCGGGGAAAAGGCCGCAAACCCGCACAGGCAAAAGAAAAGAGCACGTCGTTTGACGTGCTCTTGTTTGGCTCCCCCTGTTGGGCTCGAACCAACGACCCTGCGGTTAACAGCCGCATGCTCTACCGGCTGAGCTAAGGAGGAATATAAAAGAGCTCGGAAAATATCTTTCCCACTTCATCCACAATGATACATGTTGCGGAATGTGGAAACCGGTTTCGGTTCACATGTTGCCATGCGAACCGAACCGGGTTCTTTGTGTCGGCACTGTCCTATCTTCCCGGGCGGTCACCCGCCAAGTATTTTCGGCACCAGTGAGCTTAACTACCGTGTTCGGGATGGGAACGGGTGGACCCTCACCGTCATTAGCACCGACTTCTGCTCTGTGCTCTTCACACAGATCTCTATTAAAACAGCGTTTCCGCCGCTTTAAGCGTTTTTGGTGACCCGTAGCGGATTCGAACCGCTGTTGCCGGCGTGAGAGGCCGGAGTCTTAGGCCACTTGACCAACGGGCCACGCTTGGTACACCATCACGGGCTCGAACCGTGGACACCCTGATTAAGAGTCAGGTGCTCTACCAACTGAGCTAATGGTGCTCATCCTGTTTCTTTATCATTGTGTACCTTTTGACGCCGATATTTTCTCACATCAACGCCGCTTTGTCAAGGCTTTTTGCGCCCTGAAAACTGAACAAAGGAGAAGAGAGGCAACCGAAAAAAACATCGCGTGTTAAACACACATTTACCCTTGAACCATTCGCATGGTCAAGCCCTCGACCTATTAGTACTGCCAAGCTCAATGTCTCACAACACTTACACATGCAGCCTATCAACCTCATAGTCCTTGAGGGGTCTTACCAGCTTACGCTGTGGGATATCTTATCTTGGAGGTGGCTTCACGCTTAGATGCTTTCAGCGTTTATCCTTTCCGCACTTAGCTGCCCAGCTGTGCCACTGGCGTGACAACTGGTGCACCAGCGGTGCGTCCATCCCGGTCCTCTCGTACTAGGGACAGCGCTCCTCAAATATCCTGCGCCCACGACAGATAGGGACCGAACTGTCTCACGACGTTCTGAACCCAGCTCGCGTACCACTTTAATCGGCGAACAGCCGAACCCTTGGGACCGA
>NZ_DBGFPE010000009.1:0-52901 GCF_048526665.1 Candidatus Allofournierella excrementavium | reverse complement strand
GTGCAGTCCGGGTCCGCGAAGCGGCCAAGGCCCCGGTGGGGCCTTGGACCGGCTGGGCGGTCTGCAAAGCAGAGCGGGCGCATCTTTGTTGCGCCCGCAGCCCACGCCCCAGGATTTTGAGTGAAAAAAGCACAAAGAGTGGCCCCGCAAGCCTTGGTGGCTTGTGGGGCCGCTCTGCGTGTTTTATGCGCCAAAATCCTACGGCAGAACCGCCGTTTTCTTATGCCACCCCGGCAAAGGAACCGCGCCCCACTTTTTTTGAAAAACAGCGCGTCCTCCCCTTGACAATATAGCTGCTATATCCTTTATGATAGAAGAGAACAAACGACTGAAAAGAAACGGGATAGAATGAGAACAGGCGAAAAAGCGAACAAAAAGCAGGCCGCGGCGCGGATGACGAAGAAAGTGCTGATCATCGTGCTGGGCGCGGCCATCTACACCTTCGGCATCCACAACATCCACCAGCGCACGGCCATCACCGAGGGCGGCATCATCGGCCTGATGCTGCTCATCGAGCACTGGTTTTCCATCTCCCCGGCCTACATCACGCCGGTGCTGGACTTTTTGTGCTATCTGCTGGCCTTCCGCTTTCTGGGCGGGGGCTTCATCCGCGACTCCATCATCGCCACGCTGGCGGTGTCCGGCTGGTACAAGGTGTGGGAGCAGTTCCCGCCCATGCTGCCGGACCTGTCGGCCCATCCGCTGGCGGCGGCGCTGGCCGGCGCGCTGTTCGTGGGCGTGGGCGTGGGGCTCATCATCCGCCAGGGCGGCTCCGGCAGCGGCGACGACGCGCTGGCCCTCACCATCTCCCACGTGACCGGCTGGCGGCTCTCCGGCGCTTATCTCTTCACCGACCTGACGGTGCTGGCGCTGTCGCTGAGCTACATCCCCTTCCAGCGCATCCTCTTCTCCCTCATCACCGTCACCGCCTCCTCCTTCCTCATCGACCGGGTGCAGGACCTGGGCAGGGGCGGCGCGCCCCGGGGCGGCGGGCAGCCCGCCCAGGCAGAAACGGCATGAAAAAGCGGCGTGACCTTTTGGGTCACGCCGCTTTCTTGTTTTGCAAAGGGGTTATTCGGGGGCCTTCATGCTCTCCACCATGCTGATGTTCTTCAGCTTGCGGTACATCACAAGGTTTACCAGCACGCTGAACAGGATGGTCAACAGGGCCGACCAGACGAAGCTCATGGGGTAGATGGAGCGGCCGAACATCACCATGTCCACCTCAGCGGTGCGGATGACGAAGGTGTGCAGCGCGATGCCGAACAAAAGGCCGCAGGCCGTGCCGATGAGGGCGAGGATGGAGGTCTCGCGGTAGATGTAGGCCCCCACCTCGTTGTCGTAGAAGCCCAGCACCTTGATGGTGGCCAGCTCCTTCGAGCGCTCGGTGATGTTGATGTTGGTCAGGTTGTACAGCACCACGAAGGCCAGCGCACCCGCCGCGATGATGAGCACCACCACGATGTAGTTGATGCTGCCCAGGCTCTGGCTGAAGCTGGCGGTGATCTCGTGGGTGAACTGGGCGCCCGCCACGTCCCGGCATTTCAGCAGCGCGGTGGAAAGTTCGTCCTCCGCTTCGGGGGTGTCCACCCCGTCCGCCAGACTGCAGTAGAGCAGATTCACCTCCGGGTCCTCCCCAAAGGCCTCGCGGTAAACGTCGGCGCTCATGTAGAGGTAGTGGTAGACGTAGTTCTCGCACACGCCGGTGATGGTGAAAGCGGCCTCTTTGCCGTCGGCGTTCTCCACCGTGATGGCGTCGCCCACGCCCACGTCCTGGCGCTCGGCCAGCTTTTCGGTGATGATCACCGAGCCCTCCTCAAAGGGCACCGCCTCACCGGTGGTGCGCTGGCGGAAGGTGAAGTAGTCGTTCAGCGCCCCGGTGTCGCTGGGCACGGTGATGTAGACGTTGTCCGCCTCGTTGCCCTCCTCGGGCACCACGGTGGCGTCCTCCTGGGTCATGGCCAGCCAGCCGGTGATCTTGGAGCCATCCTCCAGAATGGCCGCGAGGTCCCGCCCTTCCAGGGCGCTTTCGTCCTGCAGGGAGACCAGCATCTGATAGTGGGCCAGCTCGTCGAACTGCTTTTCCACGATGTCGGAGATGGAGTCGTGCAGACCGAAGCCGGTCACCAGCAGGGCAGTGCAGCCGGCGATGCCCACCACCGTCATGAAGAAGCGCTTTTTGTAGAGGAACAGGTTGCGGGCGGTGACCTTGTGGGTGAACTTCAGCCGCCGCCACACCGGGCCGATGTGCTCCAGCAGGATGCGCTTGCCGGCCTTGGGGGCCTTGGGCAGCATCAGGCTGGCGGGCTGCTCCCGCAGCTCGGCCCAGCAGGCGTTCAGGGTGGCCAGCAGGGTGCAGGCCACCGCCGCCCCCGTGGCCAGCAGGCCGTAGCCCCAGTTGAAGGGGGTGAGCAGTTCGGGCAGGTCGTACATGATGTTGTAGGCGCTGAGGATGATGCGGGGGAACAGCTGCATGCCGATGAGCATGCCCGCCGCGCTGCCCGCCAGACTGGCGGCCAGGGCGTAGAGGATGTACTTGGCGGCGATCTGGCCGCGGGTGTAGCCCAGGGCCTTCATGGTGCCCACCTGGCCCCGCTCTTCCTCCACCATGCGGGTCATGGTGGTCAGCGCCACCAGCGCCGCCACCAGGAAGAAGAACACCGGGAACACCGTGGCGATGGCGGCGATCTTGTCGGCATTGTCGCCGTAGCTGGAAAAGCTGGTGTTGTCGCTGCGGTCGCCCAGCACCCACTTGCCCTTTTCGATCTGGCGCACTTCGCTCTCGGCGTCCAGAATTTCCTCCTTGCCGTCGGCCAGTTCCTGCTCGGCCTCGGCCTTGGCGTCCTCGTATTCCTGTTCGCCGTCGATGAGCTCCTGCCGGCCTTCCTCCAGTTCGGCCAGCCCGTCCTCATACTGCCGGCGCGCGTCCAGCAGTTTTTCATCCGCCTCCGCGAAGGCCTTTTCGGTGGAGGCGATGGTGTCGTTCAGTTCCTGCTCCTTGGCCTGGAGCTCGGCCCAGCCGTCGGAAAGCTGCTTGCGCCCGGCGTTGATCTGGGCCTGCTGCTCGTTCAGCGCCGCCAGCGACGCGTCCAGGGTGGCGCCCTGGTCCGCCAGCGTCTGCAGGCCCTCTTTCAGCTGGTCCAGCTGTTCCAGCTGCGCCGGGTCGAAGCCCTCGGGCAGGGAGGGCGCAAGGCCCACCAGCGTCTGCACCTGCCCGATGGCGGCGATGGTGGCTTCGTCCGACTGGTCGGAGGTGTCGATGGCGGGCAGACCGTACTGGATGAGCAGGGGATTGATCTGGGTCTCCACCATGGTCCAGAAGGCGGCCTTGCCCGCGCTCAGCTGGTCCAGCTGGGTGCGGCCCGCGTCCAGCTGCTCCTGGGCGTCGTCCAGCTGGTCCTGGGTGTCCAGGATCTTTTCCTTGGCGTCGGCGATCTCCTGCTTGTAGCCGGGCAGCAGAAGGTAGAACTGGTTCTTGTTGGTGTCCAGCTCCGCCTGACCGTTGTCTATTTCCACCTTGGCGTCCGCCAGCTCCTGCTCCGCGTCCGCCAGTTCCGCCCAGCCGTCCTTGAGCTCCTGTTCCGCGTCGGCCAGTTCCTGTTCGGCCTCGGCCTTCTTGTCGTTGTATTCCGCCCAGGCGTCGTCCAGCTCGGCTTCGGCATCGTCGATGATCTCGTCGTAGCGGGCCTGCACCCGCTCGTCCTTGATGGCCTCAAGGCCGTCCATCACCGCGCCCACCTTGTTCTCGTAGGCCGCGGAGAAGGAGTTCAGCTCCCGCGCGCCCTCCACCGAGAGGTAGAAGGTGGTGTAGTAGTCCATGTCAAAGCTGGACTCGGGGGCATAGGCGAACAGGTCGATGGTGCCGGTGCCGGCGTTGGTGTATTCGGTCTCCACCGAGAAATAGGCCGCCGAGCGCACGGTGCCCACCACGGTGAAGGTCTGGGGCAGCGCGTCGGTGACGTCCTCGTCGTTCTCGGTCTGGTTCACCGTCAGCACGTCCCCGATGGCGGGGATGGTGCCGGAAAAATCCTTGGTCAGGCCCACGGCGATCTCGCCGGGGGCAGAGGGCATCCGCCCGTCCACAAGGGTCAGCTGGTTGAGCTGCTCCTCCTCGGGCAGGCTTTCTTCGGGGATGCTCTGCAGCCGGGTGGTCAGGCTCTCGCCGCTCTCGCTGGTGAGCACCAGGTCCATGTCCCGGGCGGGCATGACCCCTTCCACCCCTTCCACCGCCCGCACGGCGGCCAGGTCCTCGTCGGTGAGGCCCTGGGTGGACTGTATCTTGATGTCATAGAGGTTGGCCTCGCGGCAGTAGGTGTCGGTGGAAAGGCGCATGTCCACCGGCGAAGCCAGCAGGCCGGAGAGAAAGCCCACGCCCAGCGCCACGATGGCAAAGATGGCCACAAAGCGGGAGAGGCTTGCGCGCACGGTGCGCAGGATGGACTTCCAGTAGGTACGGTTCAGCAACGTTTGTTCACCACTCGATCTGTTCCACCGGCGTGGGGTTGGGATTCGTCTCGTTGGAGATGGCCTGCCCGCTCTTGATGCGGATCACCCGGTCCGCCATGGCGGTGAGGGCGCTGTTGTGGGTGATGACGATGACCGTGCGGTGGGTGTTTCGGCAGGTGTCCTGCAAAAGTTTCAGCACCTGTTTGCCGGTGTTGTAGTCCAGCGCGCCGGTGGGCTCGTCGCACAGAAGGATCTTCGGGTTCTTGGCCAGCGCCCGGGCGATGGACACCCGCTGCTGCTCGCCGCCCGAAAGCTGCGCCGGGAAGTTGGCCATCCGCTGGCCCAGGCCCACGTGCTCCAGCGTCTCGGCGGCGGGCAGGGGGTCGTGGCAGATCTCGCTGGCCAGCTCCACGTTCTCCAGGGCGGTGAGGTTCTGCACCAGATTGTAGAACTGGAACACAAAGCCCACGTCATGCCGGCGGTAGCCGGTGAGCTGGCGCTGGTTCATGGCGCTGATCTCGGCGCCGTCCAGCCAGATGTGGCCCTCGTCGCACACGTCCATGCCGCCCAGCATGTTCAGCACGGTGGTCTTGCCCGCGCCGGAGGGCCCCACGATGACGCAGAACTCCCCCTCGTCGATGTGAAAAGTGATGTGGTCGGCGGCGGCGATGCGCGTTTCGCCCATCTGATAATACTTGCACACCCCGTCGAACACCACAAAATGGTCCCGGCCGTCCATTGACAGATCACCCCGTCGGAAAAAGTTGAAAGAAGGGCGCTTTGCGCGCCCCGGTCTCTTATTACATATTATAAAGAAAAGTGTGGCGCTTGTGTGGACAAATTTGTAAAATATCTATGAAGTGGCCGTATTTTCTTGCATTTTCGGCCGGGCAAAAGCCCGCGGCCCGGTCTTTTTTTGCCGGGGCCGGTGTGATACAATAGAGCAAAGCGCCGCACGGCACGGGAGCGGCGGCGAAAAGGAGTGAAAAACGTGATCGACCTCGTGACCCTGCGGGAGTTTTTGTTCCGCCGGAAATATCTCTCTCAGGTGCGCCACATCACCCTGAACCCCGGCGGGCCGGGGGTGGTGCGCCTTCACATGCTGCCCCCCGCCAGCCGCCTGCGGCGCAGCGTGCCCTATGTGGTCATCCTGAACGGCCACGACGTGTTGCCGCTGAATATTTCCTGGGCCATCCTGCTGGCCTGTTTGATGGACGCGCTGGCCCCCTACGCCGACCGGGAGGTGCCCGACGAAGACCTGGAAGGCCTGGGCGAAAAGGCCGTGGCCGCCGCCCGGCGGGTCTACCCCGGCGTGAAGCCGGACCGCATGCGGGCCGAGCTGGAGCGGATGCTGCAAAGCTTCATCGCCATCGCCCGGGGCCAGGAGCCCCCGGAGGAGGTGCAGCCCATCAGCCTGGGGGACTACGCCCCCCAGATGACCGCTCCCCACCGCATGGACCTGATGGTCAGCGCCATGGAAAAGGAGGGCCGCTGGAACTGCAACCAGAAGTGCCTGCACTGCTACGCCGCCGGCCAGCCGGAGGCGGAGGTGCAGGAGCTGGACACCGCCGGCTGGAAGCGGGTGCTGGACGCCCTGCGCAGGGCGGGCGTGCCTCAGGTCACCTTCACCGGCGGCGAGCCCACCATGCGCGCCGATTTGGTGGAGCTGGTGGACGCGGCCCGCTGGTTCGTCACCCGGCTGAACACCAACGGCCGCCTGCTCACCCCCCAGCTTTGCAAAGCCCTCTATGAGGCCAGTCTGGACAGCGTGCAAATTACTCTTTACAGCGCCGACGAGGCCATTCACAACGGCCTTGTGGGCGCGCCCGGCTTTGCCGACACGGTGGCGGGCATCCGCAGCGCTCTGGCGGCGGGCCTCTCGGTGAGCGTGAACACCCCCCTGTGCAGCCTGAACGCCGGCTACGCCGAAACGCTTAAATTCCTCCACGGCCTCGGTGTGCGGTACGTCACCTGCTCGGGGCTCATCCCCACCGGGGCGGCCCTCGCCGAGGGCAGCCGCGCCACCCGCCTTTCCCCGGAGGAGCTGGAGGCCCTTCTGCGGCAGGCGGCAGCCTGGTGCGCCGAAAACGGCATGGAAATTGACTTCACCAGCCCCGGCTGGCTGCCCCCCGAGACGCTGCTGGGCCTGGGGCTGACCATGGCCCCCACCTGCGGGGCGTGTTTGAGCAACATGGCGGTGGCCCCCGACGGCACGGTGGTGCCCTGCCAGAGCTGGCTTTCCGGCGACGGGCTGGGCAACATCCTCACCGATGACTGGAAGGCCATCTGGCGCAGCCCCCGGTGCGCGGCCATCCGGGCCGAGAGCGCCAAGATGGAGCACATCTGCCAGCTGCGGGAAAAGGAGGGCGCCCGATGAAAAAACTGAAACGCTTCGCCCTGGCCTTCGCGGCGCTGGCGCTGGCCGCGGCGGCCCTCTTTTGCCCGGCGGTGAGCGCCGCCAACCTGGACGAGATCGAAAAATACTTCATCACCGTGCGCATCCAGCCGGACGGCAGCGCCGACATCGACTACGACATCCACTGGAAGGTGCTGGACTCCACCACCGCCGGCCCGCTGGAATGGGTGAAGGTGGGCGTGCCCAATAATAACATCGAGCCGGTGAGCCACAGCGACACCATCGCCGACCTCTATTCCTACCCCGAGGGAGGCAGCTACGTCCGGCTGGACCTGGACCGCCGCTACTACGCCGGTGAGACGGTGCGCCTCGAGTTCACCCTCCACGTGACCCATCTCTATGAAGTGTACGACGACGGCTCGGTGAACTTTGAGTTCACCCCCGGCTGGTTCGACGAAGCCGAGACAAAACAGCTCACCTTCACCTGGGAGGACGGAGACGCCCGGGCCAGCTACGCCGCCGAACTGGAAGGCGCGCCGGTGACCGGCGACCTCACCGGAACACCCAACGGGGTGCAAGGCGAGTGGACCGACCTGCCCGAGGGCGCGCGCCTTACCTTTGCCGCCGACTACGCGGACCAGTCCGCCTTCGCCGCCGGCCCCCTGGACCCGGGCATGGACCGAAACAGCGCCGACACCGGCTGGAGCGAAGACTCCCAGGACAGCAACGATGCGCTGGGCCTCTTTTTGTGGGTGCTGTTCCTCTCTCTGGTGATCTGGAACCTCTCGCGCCGGCTTTCCGGCCGCTACTTTTTGGGCGGCTTCGGCGGCTGGTACGGCCCCCACCACCACGGCGGGCCCCGCCCGCCCCATGGCGGCCCCTCCGGCGGCTCCGGCGGGTTTGGCGGCTTTGGGGGCGGCTCGGGCCGCGGCTCCGGCGCGGGGCGGCGCAGTGGCGGCGGATGCGCCTGTGCCTGCGCCTGCGTTTCCTGCGCCTGCGCCTGTGCCTGCGCGGGCGGCGGGCGCGCCGGGTGCAGCGCCAAGGACTTCAAGGGCGCGGTGGACGCCGCGGCCCTTTGCGCCATTCTCAAAAAGGACAAGGAGGAGTGACCCATGGCCGGCAGCACCGATTGGGAAGACCTGATGAACGGGGTGTTCGGCCCCGGCGGGCGCTTTCGCGGCGGGGCGGGCGCTGAAAAACGCCCGGCGGTGGACGAGGACTTTGCCGCCGCCCAGAAGAAGCTGGAAGAAGCGGCGGGCCGCACCCAGGCTGCCGCCGGGGCGGCCCGGAAAACCGATGCCGCGCGCCTTTTGCAGAACAGCGAGGAGCTGACCAAGCGCCTGGAAGCCCAGAGCCGGGAGATAAGCCGCCTGGGCCAGGGCCTTGCCCGGGAAATGGAGCAGGACGGCCTGCTCACCCCGGCGCAAAGCCGGGCGGCGGTCCCCGCGCCCAAAAACACCGACGCCGCCTTTGAGGCGGCGGCAAAGCGCCAGCAGGCCGCGCTTGTGGGGCGGCAGGAGCTTTCCGCCGCGCTGCTGGCGGCCTTCCGCCGGCCCTTCGTGCTGGGCGAAGCGGGGGAAAAGCCCCGCAACGTCATCGTTTTGTCCGGCAAAGCGGGCCGGGGGCGGCACTTCGCCCTCACCCAGACGGTGCAGGCGCTGAAGGACGAGGGCCTGCTGGCCGGGGGCGTCGCCTGGATGGACCTTGCCCTCTACGGCAGCCCGGCCCAGGAAAAACTTTTTTTGCAGGACCTCTACGCCGCGCTGGCCGGGCCCGACCCGGTGCTGGCCTTTGAAAACGCGGAGCAGTGCCACCCGGGGTGCCTCTCGCTGCTGGCCCAGCTGGCGGTGAGCGGCAGCGCCCGGCTGGCCAGCCGCTATGTGCTGCAAAAGGGCCTGCTGGTGGAGACCGGCACCGCCCTGGCCCCCGGCGCGGTGGGCTCTCTGAGCGCGGGGGGCAAGTATCTCGTGTTCCTCTGCCCCGGCGGAAAAAACAAGCTGGCGGGGCTGCTGGGCGCGGCCTTTGCCACCGCGGTGGGGGACGAGTGCGAAGCCCCGGCCTTCAGCCGGGAAGAGCTGCTGACCATCGCCGGGCGGCAGCTGAACGAGCTGGCCTGCAAGACCAAAGAGCGGCTGGGCTGGACCCTCACCGTGACCGGCGAGGGCCTGGCGGCCCTTGTGGCCCAAAAGGGCGAAGCGGGAGTGGGCCGTCTGGCGGAGTTCTGCGAAAAGTGCTTTGCCGCCCTGGCGGAGCACAAGCTGCGGGGCCGCAAAGCCGCCGCCGTCGCCCTGAAAGCGGGGGAGGGCGGGCAGGTGATGGCCGCCTTCGACGGCGGGGAACAGACCGACCTGCTGGCTGTTTTGCCCGGGGAATACACCGCCGACCTGGAAGAAGTGAAGGCCGAGATGGACCGCATCATCGGCCTGGACGAGGTGAAGGACTATGTGCTGCGGCTGGAGGACGCCATCGCCGTCCAGCGGCGGCGGGCCGCCGCCGGCATGAAGACTGCGGGCGTTTCCATGCACATGATCTTCACCGGCAACCCCGGCACCGGCAAGACCACCATCGCCCGGCTGGTGGGCAAGTACCTCAAGGCCATCGGGGCGCTCTCCGGCGGGCAGCTGGTGGAGGTGAGCCGGGCGGATCTGGTGGGCCGCTATGTGGGCCACACCGCGCCCCTGACCCAGAAGGTCATTCAGTCGGCCCTGGGAGGCGTGCTCTTCATCGACGAAGCCTATTCCCTTTACCGCGGCGAGCAGGACACCTTCGGTCTGGAGGCCATCGACACGCTGGTCAAGGGCATGGAGGACCACCGGGACGAACTGGTGGTCATCCTGGCGGGCTACACCAAGGAGATGGAGGAGTTTTTGCAGGCGAACAGCGGCCTGCGCAGCCGCTTCCCCAACAAAATCGAATTCCCGGACTACACCGGCGCCGAGCTGCTGGCCATCACAAAGCTCACCGCAAAGGGCAAGGGCTACAAGCTGACCCAGGACTGCGACGGGCCGCTGCTGGCCTTCTACGACCGCAAGCAGGCGGAAAACGCCGCCGAAAACGGCAACGGCCGCCTTGCCCGCAACACCCTGGAGGCGGCCATCCTGAACCAGGGGCGGCGGCTGGCTGCGGAGCCGGACGCGGCGCTGGACGAATTGCGGCTGGGAGATTTTGAACTGGACCAATAAAACAAACAAGCGCCCCTTTCGGGCGGAACGCGGGCGCGGCCCGCGCCCCGGCCCCGTCGGGGGCGCCTCTTTGCGAAAATAAAGAGAGTGGGAAGGAATTTTGATGAAACAGTGTTTTCAAAGAGCGCTCGGCTTTGCCAAAAGCGAAGCGGTGCTCAGCATCGCCGCGCTGCTGGCGGTGGGTTCCATGGCGGCGGTGCCGCCGGACAAGGGCTATCTTGACTACATCGACTGGGACACCCTGGCCCTGCTGTTCAGCCTGATGGCGGTGAGCAAGGGCCTGCAGGGGCAGGGCGTGTTCGACGCGCTGGGCGCGGGGCTGCTGGGGCGGCTTTCCACCACCCGGCAGATGCTGCTGGTGCTGACCTTTCTGCCCTTCTTCGTGAGCATGCTGGTGACCAACGACGTGGCCCTCATCACCTTTGTGCCCTTTGGGCTGGTGGTGCTGGAAATGGCCGGGTGCGAGCGGCTGGCCATCCCGCTGGTGGTGCTGCAAACGGCGGCGGCGAACCTGGGCAGCATGCTCACCCCCATGGGCAACCCCCAGAACCTCTACCTCTACAACCGCTCGGGGATGGGCTTTTTGGAGTTCTGCGCCCTGCTGGCCCCCTATGCGGCGCTGTCGGCGGTGGCCATCGCCCTGCTGGCCCTTGTGCCCAAAAGCGAGGCCATGCACGCGGCGGTGCAGCCGGAAGGAAAGGGCAGCGGCAGGCGCATCGCCCTCTTCGCCGCCCTGGGCGGGGTGTGCCTGCTCTGCATCGCAAAGCTGCTGCCCCCGCTGGCGGCGGCGGGGCTGACCCTGGCGGTGCTGCTCATCGCCGACCGGCCCCTTTTAAAAAAGCTGGACTACGCCCTGCTGGCCACCTTTGTGGCGTTCTTTGTGTTCATCGGCAACATGGGCCGCCTGCCCGCCTTCTCCGCCTTTCTGGCCGGGGCGCTGGCCGGGCGGGAAGTGGAGGTGGCGGTGGCCGCCAGCCAGGTCATCAGCAACGTGCCCGCCGCCCTGCTGCTGGCGGGTTACAGCGAAAACTGGCCCGCCCTCATCATCGGCTGCGACCTGGGGGGCCTGGGCGCCCTCATCGCCTCCATGGCCAGCCTCATCTCCTACAAGTTCTTCGCCCGGCGCTACCCCGCCCAAAAGGGCAGATACCTGCTCTGGTTCACCCTGGCCAACGCGGGACTGCTGGCGCTGCTGATGATATTGTATTATGTCATCCGATAAATACATATTGTATAACTATAAGACGAACAAAAGCCCGGCACGGTGGGTCCACCGCGCCGGGCTTTTTTCAGTTGTGAGGCGGTTGGGCTGCGGGAAAAGCCCGCAGGTTTGCGCCGCAAAGCGCGCCCCGCCCGGGCCGGAGAAAGGCTCCGCTCAGCCCTGCCACATCAGGGCGCCCTGGCCGCGCCAGGCCTCCCAGGGGCTGATGGGGATGTCATAAAGGCGCATCTCGCAGATGATGTGGCCCTGGGTGGTGCCCAGCACGTCGTTCTGGGCCACATACTCGCCCTCGCTCACGTCGATGCGGCCCAGCAGATACAGGATGCTCTTGAGGCCGCAGCCGTGCTCGATGACCACCGTGCGCCCGCCGCCGCTGGTGGTGCCCGCGTAGACCACGCGGCCCGCCGCGGGGGCCAGCACCTTCTTGCCGGGGGTCACGGCCATGGTCACGTTGACGCTGCGCCGGGGCGCGATGGCCTCGTTCAGCACCGCCAGCTCCGGGTAGATGGAGAGGGTCAGCTCGTCGATGCGGTCGGTGTATTCCAGCACGGCGTAGTCCCGCACCACCTTGCCGTCCACCGGCTGGGTGAAGGCGCCGTTCCAGTAGATGTCCGGGTCGCAGATGCTCATCACATCCTCCAGCTGGCTGGGGATGGAGGCCATGTAGGGGATGGCCGCCGAGCCGTCGATGGTGTAGGTGTCCAGCTCCCGGTTTTCGCGGCCGTAGATGTACACCGAGGCGCTCACCGTCTGGCCGTCCACCGTGGCGGTGATCTCGTAGTCGCCGCCGAACTGGTTGTAGTCCACGGGTATGTAGCTGATCCAGGCGTTGTCGTGGTAGGTGAACACCGCCGGGGCCAGCTCGCAGGAAAGGGTGGGGGTGGCGTCGCCCACCACGCCGGTCAGCTTCACCCCGATCACGCCGCCCTGCACCATGCTGGTGTGGGAGAGGGTGAGGGTGGGCTGGGCCCGCAGCTGGAAGGTGAAGTCATAAAGGCAGAAGCCCTCCATTTTGGTGGAGGGGTTCAGCTCGTTCGTCTGGGGGCTCACCGTCAGCCGGGCGGAATAGCTGCCGTTTTTGCCAAAGGAAAAATCGGCGTATTCGTCGGCGGTGCCCTCGAACACCACTTCCTCCGCCTCGTCGCGGATGGTCAGCTGACCCTCGGTGCCGGCGGGCAGCTCCAGGGCGGGGTGGCTGTCGGTCACTTCGCCCAGGTCGGCGGCCTCGCCCTCCTCGCTCAGGGTGCGGGCCAGCCAGTTGCCCGCGATGGGCACCTTCCACTGGTAGCCGGTCTGGGGCAGCTCGCCGCCACCGAAGGTCACGGCGTAGGCGGGCAGGTCGCCCACATTCACCTGCGTGTACATAAAGCCCAGGGCCGCGCCCAGCAGCACCGCCACCAGCACCACCACCAGCGCCAGCCATTTGCCCACGGCTTTCAGGATGTCCTGCAAAATGGTTCACCTCACATCAGCGGCGGCCCGCCGCGGCGGGCCGCTCTCGCCCCGGCCCCGCGGCGCGGGGCAAGGGCCGGTTTTGCTTTTTCGTCAGCGCAGTTCATCGCCCACCGGGCGGTAGAACAGGCCGTTGCTGCCCCCCTGGGTCAGCTTTTGGGGGTCCACGCTCTTGTTGCCGATGCGCACTTCCCAGATGAGCTTGCGCCCGGCCACGCCCAGCCCCTGCCCGGCGGTGACCTCATCCCCGGTCTTGATGTCCGCAATGCTGGAAAGGCCGAAGAGATAGCTCTTCACCCCGCAGCCGTGGTCGATGACCACCGTGTTGCCGGTGAGCTGCAGCTCGCCCGCGTAGGCCACCCGGCCCGCGGCGGGGCTCACCGCCAGGGCGTTCTCCGGGGTGAGCAGCGTCAGGTTGGCCGCCCGCCCGGCGGATCTTTCGCCGTCGTAGAGATATGCGCCGTAGCTTTGAAAAATGCTGGCCCCCTGGGCGGGGTACTGGAATGCCCCGGTCCAGAGCGCCTCGTTGGAGCCCTGGTCATAGAGGCTCCAGATCACCCGGCGGAACTCCTCGTTGGCCTCGGCGGTGGCCGCCTCGCCGGAGGAGGTCTGGGTGGAGGGATACTCGGTGCTGCGCACCGTGAGGGTGGCGGAGAGGGTCACATCGCCCAGCGTCACGGTGATGGGCCACTCGCCGCCCTCGGCGTTGTAGGTCACCGGCAGATAGCCGACCCAGCCGTTTTGGGTGGGCCGGAACCACACCGGCCCCAGCTCGCACTGGGCGGTGGGGGGCGTGCCGCCCGCACCCAGCGCCCCGGACACATAGATGGCCGCCACATCCCCCTGGGCCGCCTGGTCGGAGGCCAGGGTGAGAGTGGGCTGCACGTCCACCCAGAAGTGGCACTGATACTGGTAATAGCCCACCGGCTTGGAGGGCTTCTGGCTGGACGCCTGCCGCCCCGCCCGGATGGTGAGGTAGTATTCGCCGTTCTGGGGGAAGGTGAAGTTCTTCCACTCGGCGGCGGTGCTGTCGAACACCGTCACGCCGCCGGCGGTCTTGAGCGTCAGGGTGGTGCCGTCGGCGGTCATGTCAGCCGACAGTTCCAGCGCCGCCGAAGGGGTGGTCACAGGCTCCAGCTCCAGGTTGGCAAGGCTGGGGCTCAAGGAAAACTCCCGCCACAAAACGCCCCCCAGCACCGGCAGCTCCCAGTGGTAGCCGGCGGCCTTGGCAAGGCTCTGCCCCGCAAAGGTCACCCCGGCGGCGGGCAGGCGGTCTTCATCGGTGGAATAGTAGAAAAAGCCCAGGGCCCCGCCCAGCACCAGGGCGGTGAACACAAGGACCATCAAAAGCCAGAGCAGCGCGCGCTTCATGCCCTGCGCCTCCTTTCGCGGCGGGCCCGAAAAATGGCCCGCGGGCTGGTCCGCCCCCGTTTTGGGGCATGTATAACCGCATTATACCACAAAGGGGCGAAAAGGGCAAAATCCTCGGGGCAAAACAAAAAAGCCGTGAACGGAGGTCCCGTTCACGGCGGTGGGCTTTATTCGGCGTCGGGCTCGGCGGCAGGAGCGGCGGCCTCCTCGGCGGGCGCTTCCTCCTCGTCCAGGTCCTCGCTGAACAGCAGCTGCTCGTACTCGTCCAGCTCCTTCTCCCGGCGGCGCACATACAGCCAGGCGGCGGTCAGAGCGCCCACGGCGGCGGCCAGCATCAGCACCAGCGCGACAAAGGTGGATTGTTTCATGAAGATACCTCCTTTATTTTGGCTGCCCCGTCGGGGGCACAGAATGCAATGTGATTTACCCTTATTATAGCCCGCGAAAGGCCAGATTACAACCAGAAATTGCGCGTCAGCTCCCGCCGGTGAGCAGCGGCCGATAGGCCTTGAAGGCCCCCGGCAGGGCATAGCGCCCGGCGGCCTCCTCCGGCGAAGCCCAAAGGCACCCGGCGGGGGCGCCGCCCGCCGCTTCCAGCTGCCAGCCGGCCATCCGCCACTCCACGTGGCTGAAGATGTGCTTCGCGGGTTTGAGGGGCCGGGGCGGGGCGGCGCTGACCGAAAGGCCCAGGGCCGCGAGCCTTGCCAGCGCCTCGTCCAGCGTCAGCTTTTCCTCAAAGAGAAAGGGCTGCCAAAGGCCGGCCAGCAGCCCCATTTCCGGCCGCTTCTGCAAAAGGTGCTGCCCCCGGGCGTTTCGTGCCACCAGCACTGTCACCGGCTGCACCCGGCGGGCCTTGGGGGGCGTTTTCACCGGCAGTTCCAGCTGGGTGCCCGCCGCCTTTGCAAGGCAGCGGTCCGCCAGCGGGCACTCGCCGCACAGCGGCGCGCCCCCCGGCAGGCAGACCAGCGCCCCCAGCTCCATCAGCGCCTCGTTGAAGGGGCCGGGCGTGTCGGCGGGCTGCTGGTCCATCACCCGGCGGGTGAACAGCCGCTTTGCGGCGGGCTCCGCGATGTTGCTGCCGTCGTTGTAAAGCCGGGCGAACACCCGCAGCACGTTGCCGTCCACCGCGGGGGCGGGCAGGCCGAAGGCGATGGAGGCGATGGCCCCGGCGGTGTATTCCCCGACGCCCGGCAGCTTCTGCAGTTCCTCAAAGCTTGCGGGCAGCTGCCCGCCGTACTCGCTGCAAACCAGCTGCGCCGCCTTTTTCAGGTTGCGCGCCCGGGAATAGTAGCCCAGCCCCTCCCACAGCTTGAACAGCTCCTCGTCGGGGCATCCGGCCAGGGCCGGCACGTCCGGCAGGGCCTCCATGAAGCGGCGGTAGTGCTCCAGCGCCGCCGCCACCCGCGTCTGCTGCAGCATGATCTCGCTGACCCAGATGTGGTAGGGGGTGGGGTCCTGGCGGAAGGGCAGCGCCCGGGCGTTTTGCCGAAACCACGCCAGCAGCGCCGGCGCGATGGGCCCGGGCCCGCTCACAGCGCCTCCTCGGCGGCGGTGAGGCTGCGCAGGGCCCGGCAGAAGTCCTCTTTCACCTCGGCGGGGGCCACGATGCGCACCTTGCCGGAAAACCCGCACACCCAGCCGTAGAAGGTGGGGCTCACCGCCACGTCGGCGTAGAGATGGAAGGTGGCGCCGTCCGGCTGAGGCACCACCGTCACGTCGGTGCCGAACCGATCCAGCATGGGGCCGATGACGCCGTTGTCGCAGGCAAGCTGCACCCGCTTCACCGGCCCGGCGTACATCTGGAACATGGGCTTTGCGTAGTCCTGCATCTTTTTGGGGTCGTAGTCCTCCGCGCCCTGGCGGGGCGCGTCCAGCAGGGTGATGGAGGCCATCTTGTCCACCCGGTAGTGCCGCAGGCCCTGGCCCTTGGCCCAGGCCACCAGATAGTAGTTCTCGTCCTCCCACAAAAGGGCCCAGGGGCTCACCTCGTAGGCGCTGCCGCCCCGGCGGGCCACCTTGCGCTTGTTGAGGTCCCACTCCTGGTAGACAAAGCGCACCTGCCTGTCCTCGGCGATGGCCCGGTGCAGCGCGTCCACGTTGTAGTAGATGCTCTCGTTCATGGTCTTGATGCGGCTGGAGGCGAACACCTGCCGCTTCAGGTCCGCCGCCTGCCAGTCGCTGGCGAACTGGGCCAGGGTGCGGATGAGCTGGTCGCTCTTTTTGCGGGTGATGAACCGGCTGGCCTGCACCGCGTCCGCCAACAGCTTCAGCTCCGGCAGCTGGAACTGGCGGCTGGCCAGATAGTAGCCGCCGGACCGGCCCCGCTGCTGCACGATGTCGTAGCCCAGTTCCTGCAACGTCTGGATGTCGGAATAAACGCTTTTGCGCTCGGCCTGCACGCCCTGGGCCTCCAGCAGCTCCAGGATGCGGGGCACGCTGATGAGGTGCTCCTCGTCGGTGTATCGCTCAAGGATGCGCAGCAGAAGGAGGATCTTCCCCTTCTGCCCTTCCACGCGGGGCATGGTTCACCCCTCCTTCTCTTTTTTGTCAAAGGCGGTGCGGGCCGCCGAGGAGGCCCGGAACATCGCCTCCAGTTCCTCCCGCTGCCCCGCTTGCAGATAGCCTTTCAGCTGCTGCAGCCGGGCGGTGAAGGCGTCTATCTCCTCCACAAGGCAGTCCCGGTTCCACAGGAAAAGCTCCGCCCACATGGGGGCGTTCAGATAGGCGATGCGGGTCAGGTCCCGGAAGGAGTCGCCGGTGTAGTCGGCAAAGCGCTCGGCGTTTGGCGCGCACATCAGACTCACCGCGATGGCGTGGGTCAGCTGGCTCACATAGCCGATCATCCGGTCGTGCTCTTCGGGGCTGATGACGTGGATGTGGGCAAAGCCCAGCGCCTTTGCCAGCCCGCGGGCAAACTCCACCCCCGCTTCGGTGTTCTTTTCGGTGGGGGTGATGAGGAAGTTCGCCGGGGCAAAATCCACCAGATGGGCGTTCTCCACCCCGCTGCGCTCCTTGCCCGCCATGGGGTGGCTGGCGATGAACTCCACCCCCTCGGGCAGCAGCGCCTGCACCTTTTCCACCAGCCCCGCCTTCACGCCGGACACATCGGTGCAAAGGCAGCCTGCGGGCAAAAGTGCGCCGTATTTTTCTACCCACTGTATAAATGCGGTGGGATATAACGAAAAAATCACATAGTCGGCCCGGGCCAGAAGGGCTTCGAAGCCCTCGGTGCGGCCCTCTTCGATGTAGTTTTTCTCTTTGGCAAAGGCCAGGGCCTCTTCCTTCAGGTCGATGGCGGCCACATGCTCAAAGCCCGCCTTGCGCAGGCCCAGCGCGTAGGCCCCGCCCAAAAGGCCCAGGCCCACGATGACGAAACGGCTGTCCTTCTTCATTCCTTTTCCACCTCGATGCCAGCGCCCAGCTGCTGCAAAACGGCGAAGAATCCCGGCCAGCTTTTGGCCACCGCCTGGGCGCCGGAGATGCGGGCGGTGTAGCCCGCGCCCAGCGCCGCGACGGACAGGGCCATCACCACCCGGTGGTCGTTGTGGCTGTGGAGCAGGCCCGGCAGCGCCAGGGCGGAGCCCTGGATGGTGACGGTGTTCTCGTCGCTTTGCAGCTTGCCGCCGAATTTGCGCAGTTCTTCCTCCATGGCGGCGATGCGGTCGCTCTCCTTGATGCGCAGCCGCCCGGCGTTGCGGATGACCGTCTCCCCCTCGCAGAAGAGGCCCAGCACCATCAGGATGGGGCCGAGGTCGGGGCAGTCGGAAAGGTCGATGTCCACCCCGTGCAGCTCGCTCTTTTCAAAGGTGACCGCGTCGCCGGCGCGCTTAAAGCGCGCGCCGCAGGCTTGCAGGATGTCCAGAATGGCCGCGTCGCCCTGGGCGGAATTCTCTTTCAGGCCCTTCACCGTGACGCCGCCCACCAGCGCGCCCAGCACCGCCAAAAAAGCGGCCTGGCTGTAATCTCCCTCCACGGTGCAGCTGCGGTTGTGGTACCGCTGGCCGCCGGGGATGTAGAGGGTGTTCTCCCGCTCCTCGTCCCAGTCCACCGCCACGCCGAAATCGTGCAGCACGTCCAGGGTCAGCTGCACATAGCTGCGGCTCTCGAAGGGGGGCACGATCTCCAGGCGGCTTTCTTTGTGGAGCAGGGGCAGGGCGTACAAAAGGCCGGTGATGAACTGGCTGGACACATCCCCCCGCACCCGGTATTCGCCGGGGGCAAGGCGGCCCCGGATGACAAGGCCCTTGTCGCTTTGGGAGAAAAGCAGCCCCTGGGCGGCAAAGATGTCCCGGTAAACGTCCATGGGCCGCTGGAAGAGGCGGCCCCGGCCGGTGAACTCCACCTGCTGGCCGGTGAGGCTGAGCACCGGCACCAGAAAGCGCAGGGTGCTGCCGCTCTCGCCGCAGTCCACCGGGCGCAGGATGGTGGCAAAGCCGCCCCGGCCCTCGATGTCGGCGTAGGTTTCGGTGAGTTTCACCTTTGCGCCGAAGGCGCGCACCGCCGCCAGGGTTGCGGCGATGTCCTGGCTGGGGTCCAGGTTATAAACGCGGGAGAGCCCCTTCGCCAGCCCCGCCGCCAGCACCGTGCGGTGGGCGATGCTTTTGGAGGGGGGCACGGTCACAGCGCCCCCGATGGGGCCGGGATGGATGGTTGCCAGCATGGTATCAGCTTCCTTTTTTGTGTGTGTTGGGGGCGCTGCCGCTCACAGGTCCCGGCCCACCACGTGGGCCACGGCGCGGCACTTGTCCACGACCTGACGGAACTTTTCGGGCTTGAGGGTCTGGGCGCCGTCGCTCCAGGCGTGCTCGGGGTCGGTGTGCACCTCGATGATGAGGCCGTCCGCCCCGGCGGCCACGGCGGCGAGGCTCATGGCCTCCACGTAGCGCCAGTTGCCGGTGGCGTGGCTGGGGTCGATGATGATGGGCAGGTGGGTCTTTTCCTTGATGATGGGAATGACCGACAGGTCCAGCGTGTTGCGGGTGTAGGGCTCGAAGGTGCGGATGCCCCGCTCGCAGAAGATGACGTTCTCGTTGCCGCCGGCCATGATGTACTCGGCGCTCATGATCCACTCCTCGATGGTGTTGGCAAGGCCCCGCTTGAGCAGAACCGGCTTGTGCATCTTACCGACCGCTTTCAGCAGCTGGAAGTTCTGCATGTTCCGCGCGCCGATCTGCACAAGGTCCACATACTCCTCGAACTCGTCGATCTTGTCCTCGCTCATCAGTTCGCTCACGATGGGCAGGCCGGTCTCCTCCCGGGCCTTCACCAGGTCCAGGATGCCCTCGGTGCCAAGGCCCTGGAAGGCGTAGGGCGAGGTGCGGGGCTTGTAAGCGCCGCCCCGCAGCATTTTGCCGCCGGCGGCCTTCACCGCCTTGGCGATGTCCACCGCCTGCTGCTCGCACTCCACGCTGCAGGGCCCGCCGATGACCACCACGTTCTCCTTGCCGCCCACCTTCACGCCGGCCACGTCCACGATGGTGTCGGCGGCGTGGAACAGGCGGTTGGCCTTCTTGTAGGGGGCGGACACGCGGGTGACGCTCTCCACCCAGGGGTTCGCGGCCACCACCTTGTCGTTGATCTTGGTGGTGTCGCCCACAAGGCCGAACACGTTGTAGTCGGTGCCTCGGATGAGGGTGACCTCCAGGCCCTGGGCCTCGAAGCCGGAAATGATTTTTTGCAGTTCCTCCTGGGGGGTGCCTTTTTTGGTGGAAATGATCATGTGATTCTCTCTCCCTTATGTTGTGATTTCCCTTATTTGCTGTAGTTTTCGGCCAGCCAGCGCACGGCGTTCAGATAGCCGGCAAGGCCCTGGCCGATGAAGTGGGCCTGGCAGGCCATGCCCGCGTAGCTCACCTTGCGGAATTCCTCCCGCTGATTGATGTCGGTGATGTGCACCTCGGCGGCGGGCAGGGCCACCGCCTTCAGCGCGTCCAGAATGGCGATGCTGGTGTGGGTGTAGGCTCCCGGGTTCAGCACGATGCCGTCGCAGTCCAGCCGCGCGGCCTGGATGGCGTCCACCAGGTCCCCCTCGTGGTTGGACTGGTAAAAGCGCACCTCCACGCCCAGTGCGTCGCACTCCTTCTGGATGAGGGCCAGGAGCCCGTCGTAGTCCACGGTGCCGTAAAGCCCCGGTTCCCGCACCCCAAGCAGGTTGAGGTTGGGGCCGTTAAGTACCAAAATACGCATGCAATGCCTCCTCTGCGGCCTTTGCCGCCCGGCGGAACACGTCGGTGTTGTTGGGGATGCGGATGTCCGCCGCCGCCTCATAGAGCGGGCGGCGCTTTTGCTCCATGGCGGCCAGGGCCGCCCGGTCGGTGGAAAGGGGCCTGCCGCCCCCGGTGCAGAGCAGTTCCAGCGGCCGGTCGATGAACACCACCGGCCCGTTCTGGCGCAAAGCGGCCACGTTCTCGCTGCGCAGCACCGCGCCGCCGCCGGTGGAGAGCACCTGCCCGCCCTCCTTGGCAAAGCGGGCGGTGATGCGCTGTTCCAAATCTCTGAAGCCCGCTTCGCCGCTCTCGGCGAAGATGTCCGGGATGGGCTTGCCCGCCGCCTTCACGATCTCGGCGTCCAGGTCCACGAATTTTTTGCCGAAGGCTTTGGCCATCTGTTTGCCGATGGTGGTCTTGCCGCAGCTGGGCATGCCCACAAGGCTGATGTTGGCCTTTTCGGCAAAGATGGCCTTGGCCAGCGGGGCGATGCGGTCGGTTTGGGGTTCGGTGCCGGTGAAGAGGGCCGCGGCGTACACCGCCTGGGCCACCAGCATTTCCAGGCCTCCGGCGGCCTTGGCCCCCGCCGCCCGCCCGGCCTGCACCAGCCGGGTGGAGAAGGGGTTATACACCGCGTCCAGCACCGCCTCAAGGCCGGGCATCTTCGCTACGTCCAGGGCCAGCGCGTCGTTGTTCGGATACATGCCGGCGGGGGAGGTGTTCACCACCACCTGCGCGCCGCAGGCAAGGGCCTCTTCGTAGGAGATGCGCCCCTCGCCGGGGGTGCGGCTGGCGTAGAGCACCTGGGCCGCGCCCGCCGCCTTGGCCACCGCGGTGACGGTTTTGGAGGTGCCGCCGGTGCCCAAAATCAGCACCCGCCGGCCGGCGAACTCCACCCCGTGGGCCGCCGCCAGAAAAGCGAAGCCGTCGAAGTCGGTGTTGTAGCCGTGGAGCACCCCGTTCACGTTCACCACCGTGTTCACCGCGCCGATGGCCCTGGCCTTTTCGTCCAGCACGGCGCAGTAGGGGATGACCAGCTGTTTGTAGGGGATGGTCACGTTGATGGCCTTGAAGGGCTGTTTTTCCAGGAATTCCCGCGCCTCGGCCTCGGTGGGCAGCTCGGTGAGCTTGTAGTCGCAGGGGTACAGCTGCTCGTGGATGAGCTTGGAATAGCTGTGCTTGAGGGTGGCGCCGATGAGTCCGTATTCCATCTTCCGCGCCCCCTTACCGCCCGGCCTGCCGCTGGCCGCCGCCGTTCTGGGTGAGCAGGTCCAGCAGGCCGAAGGCCGTGGCCGCCGTCTGCACGATGGCCGCCCGGTGCAAAATGCAGGGGTCGTGGCGGCCCTGAATCTGCAGGGTGGCCGCCTCGTTTTTGGCAAGGTCCACCGTCTGCTGCTGCTTGTAGATGCTGGGGGTGGGCCGCACACAGCTGCGAAACACAAGGGGCATGCCGTTCGTGATGCCGCCGTTCACCCCGCCGGAATGGTTGGAGAGGGCCGTCACCCGGCCGTCCTTCACGGTGAGGGGATCGTTGGCCTCGCTGCCCCGAAGGTCTGCGAAGCCGAAGCCCGCCCCGAACTCCACCCCTTTCACCGCCGGGATGGAAAAGAGCAGGTGAGAGAGCACGCTCTCCACACTGTCAAAAAAGGGCTCGCCCAGGCCTGCCGGCAGGCCCAGCACCGCCGTTTCCAAAACGCCCCCCACGCTGTCGCCCTCGGCGGCGGCGGCGCGGATGCGCGTTTGCATTTCGGCCCCGGCGGCCTCGTCCAGCACCGGAAATCCGGTGTTCTGTTCCAGCGCCTCCAGCTGGGCCCGCAGGGCGCTCTCCTCAAAGGCCAGGGGCGCGTCACAAGCGTCCGCCACCCGGGCGATGTGGGTGGCGAGGATGACGCCCTTCGCCGCCAGGATGCTCTGGCACAGCGCCCCCGCCGCGGTGAGGGCGGCGGTGACGCGGCCGGAAAAATGCCCGCCGCCCCTCGGGTCCTCAAAGCCGGCGTATTTCACATGGGCGGTGTAATCCGCGTGGCCGGGCCGGGCAAGGCCCACGGTCCTGGCGTAGTCGCCCGAGCGGGTGTTCTGGTTTTCGATGACCAGCGTCACCGGCGTGCCGGTGGTGAAGCCGCCATACACTCCGCTGAGTATCTTCACCTTGTCCGCCTCGGTGCGGGCGGTGGAAAGGCCGTCCTTTTTGGCCCGGCGCTTGTCCATCTGAAAGGCGATGTAGGCTTCGTCCACCGGGTGCCCGGCGGCAAGGCCGTCCAGCACCGCGCCGATGGCTTCGCCGTGGCTCTCGCCGAAGATGGTCAGGCGCACCGCGCCGCCGAAAGAGTTGCTCATCTTGTCACTTCCCCATCACAATGGTCTCAAGCTCGCTCACCGGCACCTTGTCCAGCCGCCAGCAGCCGAGGCCCGGCACCTTCACCAGGGTGATGGAGCCGCCCCGGGCCTTTTTGTCGTGGAGCATGTAGCTCAGCACCTTTTCTTTGTTGTAGCTGGCGCGGCAGGGCAGGCCCAGTCTGCGCAGCACCGCCCGGGTGCGCTTTTGCAGCTGGCGGTCCTCGATCATGGGCAGCATGCCCAGCGCCACGCACTCGCCGTGGTAAAGCCCGGTCTTGCGCCGGCCGCCGATGCCCTTCACCGCCTCGATGCCGTGGCCCAGGGTGTGGCCGAAGTTCAGAATGGCCCGCAGGCCCTGCTCGGTTTCGTCCCGCTCCACCACGCTCTTTTTGATGAGCAGGCTGCGGCGGATGATGGTCTCAAGCTCCGCGTCCACGTCGCAGGTCTCGAACATCTGGAACAGCTCCGCGTCACAGGTGAGGCTCATCTTCACGCTCTCGGCCAGGCCGTTCACAAAGTGGCGGCGGGGCAGAGTGGCCAGGGTGTCCGGGTCCACCACCACGAGTTTCGGCTGCCAGAAGGCCCCCACGATGTTCTTGGTGCGGCCCAGGTCCACCGCCACCTTGCCGCCGATGGAGGAGTCGATCTGGGAGAGGGTGGTGGTGGGGCAGTTGATGAAGTCCACCCCGCGCATGTAGGTGGCGGCCACAAAGCCCGCAAGATCTCCCACAACGCCGCCGCCCACGGCCACCACCGCGTCGCCGCGGCCGAAGCCCGCCTCCAGCATGGCCTCCAGCAGCTTCTGATACACGGCGAGGCTCTTGCTGCCCTCGCCCTGGGGCACGGTGTAGACAAGGCCCTCTTTGCACTGGGCGCGCACCGTCTCGGCGTACTGGGCGGGCACGCCGCTGTCGGTGACGATGAACACCTTGCGGTTCAGGTTGATGAGGGCGGAGAGGTTTTTCAGCGCCCCGCGCTTCAAAATGATGTCGTAGCTTCGCGCGCCCAGGCGCATGGTCAGTTTCATCTGCTTACTCCCTTTCCTCTTTTGCGCTGCGGGAATAGACCCCCAGCACCCGCACCGTGTCGCACACGCCGCCCAGCTCTTTCAGCAAAGCGCGGGCGCCGTCGCTGTCGGTGCGGCCCACCAGTTCCACGTAAAAATAATATTCAAAGGGCACGCCGGGCTTGGGGCGGCTCTTGATGCTCTCCATGTTGAAGCCCGCCGCGCCGATGGCCTGGATGACCCGGGCCAGCATGCCCGCCTTGTGCTCCACGGTGAACAGAAGGCTGAACCGGTCGCCCGCGGCGGCCTGGGTCTTGCTGATGACGATGAAGCGGGTGGTGTTGTCGCCGTCGGAGTTGATGTCCGCCGCCAGAACTTTGAGGCCGTAGAGCGCGGCGGTCTCGGCGCTGGCGATGGCCGCCAGCGACTTGTCGCCCCCTTCGGCCACCTGCTTTGCCGCCATGGCGGTGTTGGCGCAGCTCTCGGCGGGCAGGGAAAGGCTCTTCAAAAAGCGCTCGCTCTGGGCGATGGCCTGGGGGTGGCTGAACACCTTGCGCACGTCCGAAAGCTGTGCCCCTGGCAGGCCCAGCAGGTTCTGGCGCACCGGCAAATCGTACACCGCCGTGACGAAGATGTCCCGGTGGGCGTAGCACAGGTCCAGCACCGCCGCCACGTCGCCGGCGTGGCTGTTCTCAAAGGGCAGCACGCCGAAGGCGGCGCGGCCGCTTTCCACCTCCTCGAACACCCCGCCGAAGGTGGGGCAGGGGATGGCCCGGGCGCGGGGGAAGAGATTGGTCAGCGCGATGTGGGAAAAGGCCCCCTCCACCCCCTGGTAGGCCACCTTGTCCCGCCCCAGCACCCTGGTCTGGTACTGGCGGGAGAGGGCCATCTGATGCTTGATGTAGTCGGTGTAATAGGGGGCGAGGTCCTTGTTTTTCAAAAGGGCCAGGTTTTTTTCCACCACCTGGGCCTCCCGGCCGGCGTCCAGCACCGGCAGGCCGTGGGCCTCCTTGTAGGCGGCCACCCGCCCCACCGCGGCCATCCGCGCTTCAAACAGCGCGGCCATCTGCCGGTCCACCTCGTCGATGGTGCGGCGCGCCTCTTCCAGTTCGTTCATCCCGGGGACCCCCTTTTTTGCTCTGTCGCAGTAAAGTATACCATAAACGGGGCAATGGCACAATAAAAAGGACACAAAAAAATCCCGGCGGGCACTGCCCGCCGGGAAGGGGTTCACGGCTTCTTTTTTGGCTTGTCCGCCTCTTTGCCCCGCGCCAGCTCCTCAAAGCGGCGCTCGCGGCCAAAGATGGGGCGGTAGGGGTTGTCCAGCTGGGCGCTCAGGGGGCGCTCCGGCTTTTTTTCGCCCCGGCGCAGAAAGGCGGGCAGCTTCATTCCTGCATGCCCTCCGCCAGTTCGGCCTCCCGCTTTTTGCGGAACTGGTCCTCCAGGCCGAAGACCTTGTCCATGATGCGCCAGGCGATCTGCTGGCAGAACACCGTCACCGGCACAAAGCCCAGCAGCGCCAGCGCCAGCACCGACATGGGGAACAAAAGCAGCATCGCCATCCAGTAGACGATCTGCACCGCCGCCATCAGCAGGGACCACAGGGCGTTGCCCAGCGCCAGGAACAGGCTGTTTTTCAAAAGGGTGAGGAAGTTCATGTCCATCAGCACCAGCTGGCCGAACACAAAGGGCAGGCACATGCCGGTGATGAGCAGGTTCAGCGCCAGCAGCGCCGCGCTGACAAGGTCCAGCGACACGATGCCGATGGTCAGGCACCAGAACATGAACAGCTGCCCGGCGGTGAGCACGCCCAGCAGCGCGCCGGGGGCCATGGAGGCCCGCCAGTTGTTCTTGAAGGCCCGCTTGTAGACGTGCCACCAGTAGCCCGGCTCGTCCCGCAGCGAGCGCAGCACCGTGTCGTGCATGCCCGCCAGGGCAGGCCCGGCGATGACGCCGCCCACAAGGCCGCCCACCAGGGTGAAGATCATGTTCTGGCCCAGCACGCCGATGCCCACCAGCAGCGTCCAGGGCAGATAGCCCAGAATGCACAGAAGGCTGGCCTTGAAAAAGCTGCCGTAGTCCCGTCCCAGCACCTCGAAGAAGCGGGCGGCGCCGGTCTTGCGGGGGGCGTCCTTGGCCACGCCCGGCCCCGGCCGGTCAAAGTTGCGGTTGAAAAATCCCATCGGTCATACCCCTTTGCCGCGGCCCGAAGGCCGCGTTATTTTATGTTGAACTTATTGCGCGGCGGCCCCGGCGGTGAGCACCTCGTAGAGCGCCTGGTTCTCCTCCGGGTATTCCGCCAGCGTCTGCCCCTCGGCAAAGCCCCGGCGGGCGATGTAAAAGTCGTCCAGATAGGCGCGGGCTTCTTCGCTCAGGTCCAGGCTGTCCAGCACCGGGCAGTCGGAAAAGGCGAAGAGCTCCACCCCTTCAAGGCCCGCGCCCTCCTCCGGCAGGCTGCCGTCCGCCGCGGCCAGCAGCTCGAAGGAACTCTGGAAGGCCTCCGGGTCGTCGGTGAGGAAGATGAGGCTGGTGCGGGTGGTCACGTCGCCGGAAAGGGTGGTGAAGCCCGCCATCTGGGTGTAGGCGTCCACCGTGGTGGTCACGGTGGAGGAGGACGAGGCGGAAGCGCCGGTCTCCTCCTCGCCGCCCAGCGAAAGCTGATAGCCGCTCACCTGCACCAGGGCCTGCCCGTCGCCGTTCAGGTCCAGCCCGAAGGCGCTCAGTGCGTCGCCCAGCTCGGTGACCACCGTCTCGGGGATGTACTGCTCGGTGACCAGGGCGATCTGATAGTCCGGCAGGGTGCGGTTCAGCATGTCCGCCGCCAGCCAGATGAGGATGACCAGCACCGCCGCGCCGATGCCCACGTGCAGCCGGTGGTAATACCACCAGTTGGCCAGCTTTTCCTTGCGGGTCAGCTGGCGGGGCTCGTCGGGCTTCAGGTCCTCGGGTTTGATGTTCAGGGTATAGCGGGCGCTTGCCATGGAAAATACCTCCGAAAAATTACCGCCCGTTTCAGCGGTTGCCGCTGTCGGCGGGCAGATGCCGGGCGATGACGTCCGCGGTGCGCTGGGGCAGGGCGCGGATCTCTTCTTTGGCGAGCCCCTCGGTCTCGATGGGCTCCAGCACCCGGATGGTCACATGGGCCGGGTGCATGAACATGTGGTGGTTCTCCATGATGTCCCGGCTGCCGGTGATGGCCAGGGGCACGATGGGGGCCTTCGCCTTGGTGGCCACCCGGAAGGCGCCGCTCTTGAATTCCAGAAGGCTGCCCTCCGCGCCCTTGTTGCGGGTGCCTTCGGGGAAGATGGTCAGGGAGTAGCCCTTTTTCACAAGGTCGATGGCCTCGTTCAGAGCGGTCATGGCCTTGCGGGGGTCCTCCCGGTCCAGAAAGACGCAGTGCAGAAGGCGCATCCAGCTGCGCACCAGGGGGAGCTTCGCCACCTCTTTTTTGGCCACCAGGCCGTGGGGCGCGTCCAGCTGGGTGAGCACCAGCGGGATGTCGTAGTAGCTGCGGTGGTTGCCGGCAAAAACGCAGGGCCGGCCCTTGGGGATGTTCTCCAGCCCCTCCACCGTCACGGTCACGCCCGCCAGCTTCAAAAGGCGGCCGGCCCAGTGGGGCACGTGCTTTGCGGCCAGGGCGTCCGCCGTGGCCCAGTCGCCCGCGTCCAGCGCCTTGAGGCCCCGGCGCAGCGCCGGCAGATGGAACAGCATATAGCCCCAGAAGTAAATGAACCAGATCAGTGTGCGCATGAAACGGGCCTCCGAAAACAGGGGATTCGGCCCCGAAAGGCCGTTAAACCTTATTGTAGCACGGAATTGTGAAAATAAAAAGACAAAATCCACCCCGGACAGGTGGGCCTGCGCAAAGGCGCGCTCTGCCCGCCGCCCGGGGCGGAGGAGGGATACAAAAACGGCTCGTTCAGCGGCCCAGCCGCTCGTAAAGTTCGGTCAGGCGGCGGATGCGCCCGGCCAGCGCGGGGCTTGCCGCGCCGGGGGCCATGCGCCACTGCCAGTTGCCCCCGGCCTTGCTGGGGGTGTTCATCCGGGCCGAGGCGGGCAGCGCCAGCCAGTCCTGCATGGGGATGACGGCGGTGTCGCTCACGCTGGCAAAGGCGGTGCGGATGAAGGCGTCCACCAGCGCCTCGCTTTCGCCGCAGGCCATGTAGGCCCGGGCCAGCGCCACGTCCTCCGGGTCGGCCTCGGTCTGCCACGCGGCGGTGGTGGTGTTGTCGTGGGTGCCGGTGTAGACCACCGAATTGGGGATGTAGCCATGGGGCATGTAGTCCCCGGCCTCCCGGCGGTCGAAGGCGAATTGCAGCACCTTCATGCCGGGATAGCCGCTGGCCTCCAGCAGGGCCTTCACCTCGGGGGTGAGATAGCCCAGGTCCTCGGCGATGATGCGGGCTGTGGGCAGGCCCTTGTGCAGCGCGCGCATCAGCGCCATGCCCGGCCCCTTGCGCCACACGCCGTTTTTGGCGGTGGTGTCCTTCGCGGGGATGGCAAAATAGCTCTCGAAGCCCCGGAAGTGGTCGATGCGCACCACGTCGTACACCGTGCAGGCGTGGGCCAGCCGGCGCACCCACCAGGCGTAGCCGGTGGTGTAGTGGTAGTCCCAGTCATAGAGGGGGTTGCCCCACAGCTGGCCGTCGGCGGCAAAGGCGTCCGGCGGGCAGCCCGCCACGGCGGCCATGCGCCGGTCGGCGGTGAGCTGGAACAGCTCCGGCCCGGCCCAGATGTCCGACGAGTCGGGGGAGACGTAGATGGGGATGTCCCCGATGATGGAGACGCCCTTTTCGTTGGCGTAGGCCTTGAGGGCGGTCCACTGACGGTGGAAGAGGTACTGCACGCCCTTCCAGTAGCGCACCGGCCCCGCCAGCCGCTCGGCGGCCCGGCGCAGAGCTTCCGGCTGGCGCAGCCGCACCGGGTCGGGCCAGTCAAACCAGCTCTTCTGGCCGTTCTCGCCCTTCAGGGCCATGAACAGGGCGTAGTCCTCCAGCCAGAAGGCGTTCCCGGCGCAGAAGGCCGCAAGGCCCTCGTCCTCCGGCTCCAGCCGGTCCACCGCCTTCTTCAGAAGGGCGTGGCGGCCCCGGTAGAGCGCGCCGTAGTCCACGGAGGTCTCATCGCCGCCCCAGTCATAGGCCTCGGCCTCTCCCTCTTCCAAAAGGCCGTCGGCAAGCAGCAGGCCGGGGTCGATGAAATAGGGGTTTGCCGCAAAGGCGGAAAAACTCTGATAGGGGCTGTCGCCGTAGCCGGTGGGGCCGATGGGCAAAATCTGCCAGTAGCTCTGGCCGGCGGCGGCGAGAAAATCCACAAAATGTTTTGCCTCTTCGCCCAGCGTGCCGATGCCGTAAGGCCCCGGCAGGCTGGACAGGGGCAGCAGGACGCCCGCGGCTCTCATCCCTTCACCGCGCCGGCAACGACGCCCTCGATGATGTACTTCTGGCAGGCAAGGTAGAAGATGATGATGGGCACGATGGTCAGCAGGATGCAGGCCATCATGGGGCCCATCTCCACCCGGCCGTAGCTGCCGCGGAAGTACTGGATGAGCATGGGGATGGTGCGGTATTTGCGGATGTCCAGCACCAGGGTGGGCAGCAGGTAGTCGTTCCACACCCACATGGCCTGCAGGATGGCCACCGAGATCAGGGTGGGCTTCAAAATGGGCAGCACCACCAGGCCGTAGGTCTGCAGGGGGTTGCAGCCGTCGATGGTGGCGGCCTCCTCGATCTCCAGCGGGATGCTCTTCACGAAGCCGCAGAACATGAACACCGCCAGACCCGCGCCGAAGCCCAGGTAGATGATGCAGATGTTGTAGGGGGTGTTCAGCTTGAGGCCGTCGGCGGTCTGGGCCAGGGTGAACATCACCATCTGGAAGGGCACCACCATGCTGAACACGCACAGGTAGTAGATGGCCTTGGAAACGGGCCCGTTGATGCGGGTGATGTACCAGGCGCACATGGAGCAGCACAGAAGGATCAGCGCCACCGAGGTGACGGTGATGAAGGCGCTGTAGAAAAAGCTCTGCAAAAAGCCCTGGCTGACCACGGCGGCCACAAAGTTGGCCGCGCCGGCAAAGGTGTCGGCGGTGGGCAGCTGGAACACGGTGCTGGTGCTGATGGCGGTCTCCACCTTGAAGGAGTTGATCAGGATCATGAACACCGGGTAGACATACAGCACCGCCAGCACGGCGAACACCACGGTGAACGCCATGTTGAGGGCGTGTTTCGCTTTCAGATTGTTCATTGCTGCACCTCCTTGGAGCGGGTGGCCTTGAGCTGCACCAGCGCGATGATGACCACGACCACGAAGAAGATCACGGCCTTGGCCTGGCCGATGCCCTTCCACTGGGGCCCGGAGCGGGCGTAGAAGGTGTTGTAGATGTTCAGCGCCAGCATTTCGGTGGCGTGGTTGGGCTCGCCGGCGGTGAGGGAGAGGTTCTGGTCAAACAGCTTGAAGCTGTTGGTCAGGGTCAGGAACAGGCAGATGGTCACGCTGCTCATCACCATGGGCAGCTTGATCTTGATAAGGGTCTGCCAGCTGTTGGCGCCGTCGATGGCGGCGGCCTCCAGAAGGTCGGGCGAGACGTTCTGCAGCCCGGCGATGTAGATGATCATCATATAGCCCACCTGCTGCCAGGCCATCAGGACGATGAGGCCCCAGTAGCCGGCGGGGGTGTTCAGGCCCAGCAGGGGCTGTTCCACGATGCTGAGCACGCAGTTGATGAGGATCTGCCAGATGTAGCCCAGCACGATGCCGCCGATGAGGTTGGGCATGAAGAACACCGTGCGGAAGATGTTGGTGCCCTTGATGCCCCTTGTGAGCACCAGCGCCACGGCGAAGGCCAGCAGGTTGATGGTGATGGTGCTGACCACGGTGAAGGCCACCGTGAACCAGAACGAGTGCAGGAAGGCCTCGTCCTTCAGGGCGGTGACATAGTTGGAAATGCCCACCCATTTGGCGTTGTTCACCGTGGTGAACTTGCAGAAGGACAGATAGATGCCCTCGACGAAGGGCACGATGAACCCGATGGTGAAGGCCGCCAGCGTGGGCAGCACAAAGATCGGGAAGTATTTTTTCAATGTTTTTTGCATGCCGCGTTTTATCCCTCCTTGCAATGGGGCCCCGACCGAAAAATGGGGGAGCGAGAGGCTCCCCCATTTTTAAGGTCAGTGCAGGGTTCAGCCGTTGGCCAGCTGATACTCGGCGGCCCAGTTGTCCACGAAGGCGGTGACAACGTCGTCCCAGCTGCCGGTGCCGGCGGCGTAGGCGGTCAGGGCGGTGCCCAGAACGTTCTTCCACTCCTCAGAAGGCATGGTGGTGAAGTTCCAGGACACAGGGGTCTTGCCCGCGGCGGTCATCTCGGCGTCCTGCTTCACGAACAGGTTGGGAGACTCGGCAGCGCCCTTGAAGGGGATGACAAAGCCCATCTCGTTGGCCATGGCGGTGGTGCCTTCCTCGCTGGTGACGCACCAGTTGATGAAGTCCAGGGTGGCCTGGATGTCTTCCTCAGAAGCCATGTTGTTCACGCACCAGTAGTTCTCGGTGCCGGTGCACAGGCCCTGGTTGGCCTCGTCGCCCACGCCGATGTAGATGGGGATCATGGCCAGGTCGTCATCGGTGAACTTGCCTTCGCCGGTCAGGTTGGCGTACTCCCAGGAACCGTTCTGGAAGAACACGGCCTCGCCGGCCAGGAACTCGTTGCGGCTGTCGTCGCCGGTCTTGGCGGCCAGCTCGGAAGGATCGCAGGTGGAGTTGTTGATGTACAGATCCCAGATGTTCTTGTAGTTGTCCAGGTAGGTGCCCTTGATGGCGTCGGTGCTGGTGATGCCCTCATCCTGGTACTCGAAGTAGATGGGCAGGTTGGCCAGGTGGGTCTTGTAGCGCCAGTCGGAAGAGCCGTCCATGCCGGCGGAGGTGAAGGCGGCGAAGCCCAGCTCGTCCTTGCGGGCGGTGATGTCCTCGGCCACAGCCTTCAGGTCCTCAAAGCTCTGGATGTCCTCCACGGTGTAGCCCGCTTCGGCCAGCAGGGTCTTGTTCACGATCAGGCCGTAGCTCTCGATCACGTAGCCGATGCCGTAGACGGTGTCGCCCTCTTTCAGAGCGTAGGCGTCGCTGGTCAGCTGGCTGTAGATGTCGCTGCCGGACAGGTCATAGCAGTAGTCCTTCCAGTTGGCCAGACCCACGGGGCCGTTCACCTGGAACAGGGTGGGGGCGTCGGATTTGCCCATCTCGGCCATCAGGGTGGTCTCGTAGTTGCCGGAGGCGGCGGTCACGACCTCCACGGGCACACCGGTCTGCTCGGTGTAGACCTTGGCCAGGTCCTGCCACTGCTGATCCTGCTCGGGCTTGAAGTTCAGGTAGTAAACTTTGCCGGAAGCGGTGGAAGCGCCGGAGGCGGGAGTGCTGCCGGAGGTGGCGGTGCTGCTGGGAGTGCTGCCGCAAGCGGCCAGGCTCAGAGCCATGGCGCCGGCCAGCACAAGTGCAAGTGCCTTTTTCATATGTGTTCTCCTTTTTCTT
Source organism: Candidatus Allofournierella excrementavium (assembly GCF_048526665.1). NCBI lineage: Bacteria > Bacillati > Bacillota > Clostridia > Eubacteriales > Oscillospiraceae > Allofournierella > Candidatus Allofournierella excrementavium. Next base: position 20,806 of record NZ_DBGFPE010000009.1, on the reverse strand, counting down.
TTGCCCCCTTGCGGGGACGGTTTAAAACAAAAGCGGACCTTCCGCTCTGCTTACCAAAAAATCAGATGGCTCTCACCGAGCCGCCCGGGGCGGGCGCCGCCTGCAGGAGCACCGTGCGCGCCGGCTGGCGCTTTTCGATGCAGCGCAAAAGCAGCTTCACGCTCTGGCCCGCGATCTCGGCGGCGGGCTGGCGCATGGTGGCCAGCTGGGGGTTGTAGAACCGGGCCATGGGGATGCCGTCGAAGCCCAGCACCGAGATGTCTCCCGGCACCGTGAGGCCCGCGTCCAGGATGGCCCGCACCGCGCCGATGGCGGTCACGTCGCTCATGGCGAACACCGCGCTCACCCGGCCGCCCGTCTCCAGAAAGGCCTTCATGGCGGCGTAGCCGCCCGCCATGCTGAACTCCGCCTGCAAAAAGCGGGACGGGTCAAAGGGGATGCCGTGCTCCTCAAAGCTCTGGCGCGCGCCCTCCAGGCGCATCTTGCCGGGGCTGGAGCGCTCGGGGTCGGTGCCCAGTACCAGGATGTCCCGGTGGCCCCGCTCCACCAGATAGTCGATGGCCGCTCTGCCGGCGGCCTTGTCGTCCACGCCCACCATGGAGAGATTCTCGAACCGCAGTTCGTCGCTCACGGTGGTGGCCAGCACACAGGGCAGGTCGATCTTGTCGAACCCCTTGCGGAAGTTGCGGCTGTCGCCTCCCAGGAAGATGATGCCCCGGGGCTTCAGCTCCCGGCACACCCGCTGGGCGGCGGCCACCTCGTCGGCGGTCTCGCCCACATACTCCACAACGCCCTCATAGCCCGCTTCGCCCACCAGCCGCTGCAGCTCCACCAGCATGTCCGCAAAGAACAGGTTGGAGGTGCCGCGCACGATGAAGGCCACGCTTTTGGCCTGCTGGCGCTTGAGCTGCCGGGCGTTGGAGTTGGGCACAAAGCCCTTTGCCGCCACGATGGCGGCGATGCGGCGCTTGGCCTCTTCGCTCACGTCCGGGTGGTCGTTCAGCGCCCGGGAGACGGTGCTGATGGCGTAGCCGCTTTCCCGGGCAATGTCCTTGATGGTCAAACCGGCTCGCCCTCGCTTCCCCCGGCGTTATCACTGCAAAAAAACGTTGCCGGAAACGTTTCCAAGCAAGTTTATTATAGCTTGCCCGGCGGCGGTTTTCAAGGCGTTCAAGTCATTTTCATCAGTATGCAAGCGCCAAAGGAAAAATTCTTGTGCAAATTGACGCAGAAGTGCCCCGAAGGCTGTCATTTTGCTGTAACCATTCCGAAAAAATGCCCAAAGAAAGACAAAAATCTCCGCGCCCTGCCCGAAAAAACAAAAACAGCGGCCCGCCCGAAAACCCGGGCAGGCCGCCGCACATATGTAAAATAAGGATCGATGATGATAAGTAAAAGGGGTCAGCGGCGCCATTTGTCCCTGCGGCCGGTGAGCAGCAGCTGCACCAGCAGCGAAAGGAACACCAGCACCACCACCGCCACCCCGGCCAGGGTGATGAAGGGCATGAGCCGAAGGGTCTTGTCCTCGGGCAGCGAGCAGGAGGGGCGCTGGGGCGTTTCGGGCAGCAGGGATTCGTCGTAGGCGACGACGTATTTGGAGAAGTGGCCGGTGGAGAAGGTCACCTCGTCGGTGGCCGCGTTGTAGAGGGTGTCGCAGGGGGTCACGCCGCCCTCTTCGTCCAGATACCAGACCACCACGCAGTCCGGGTTGAGGCCGAAGTCCAGGTCGTGGGGCAGGGTGACGCTGGCGCAGCCGCCGCTGAAATCGGAGATGGCCGCGCCCTCGCTTTCCAGGGTCAGTTCGGTCACCGCAAAGTCGCCGGCGGTCTCGGCCTGGGCCTTGTTCATGGAGCCGCCTTCCACCGGGCTCACCGCCAGCACCAGGTCTTCGCCGGCCTGCTGCGCGATGGAGCTGAGGGCGGCGGAATCAAAGGTGACGTCCGCCACCGGGCTGGCCACCGTGAGGCTGGCGCCCTCCTGGGCCGCCAGTTCGGCCAGCGGGCCGGAGGGCATGCTCACCTCCAGGGCGCTGGCTCCTTCCGCCTCCAGTTCCAGGGTCACGGCGGGGCCTTCGCCTTCCACGGCCCGGGCGATCGCCCGGCTCACCGCGCTGGCAAAGGCTTTCCGGTCCACCTGGGCCACGGCCTTGCCGTCCTCCACCTGGGCCTCCACCGAGGCGGTCACCGGGCCGGGAGCCGCCGTGGGTTGGGGTGCGCCGGTGGGCTGGGGCGTTGCCGCTGTTTCGGGCGCGGGCGCGGAGCTTGCCGAGGGGGCCGGGGCCGTGTCCGGCCGGGGCGTTGCCGTCGCCGAGGGGCTGGGCGTGGGAGAAGGCGCAGGGCTCGCGGAAGGCGCGGGGGTCGCAGAGGGGGTGGGCGTGGGAGCGGGGGCGAAGCCGTAGCTGTTTTCGCCGGTGCGCACCAGCCCGGCTTCCTCCGCGCCCGCAACGGTGATGAGCGTTCTGTCGCCGTCCAGCCGGATGACGTCCAGCCCGGCGGTGCTCTCGCCGGTCATGGTGACGGCGGCGTTTTCGGCAAAGGTGAGGGCGGCGCTTTTGCCGCCCGGATCAAGGCCGATGCCGTACCAGGAGGCGGGGCCGGTCATCAGGGCAAGCCCGCCCTTCACCGTCACCGCCGAGGCGTTCACCGTCAGCGGCGCGCCGGCGGCGGAGTCGGTGTGGTCCAGGGTCAGGTCCTGCAGCACCGCGCCGCTCACCTGGTAGAGATTCACCCCGTGGCGGTTGGCGGCGCCGGTCTTCACCACGCCGTTTTTCAGCGTCACATCGTCGGCGCTGATGTTGATGAGATGCGCGCCCGCCCGCTCGTCGTCAGAGGAGAAGCCGGCGGCGGCGCTGACCGTGCGGCCGTTCAGGTCCAGGGTCATGCCCTCCACGTTCAGGTCCAGCATCCGCTCCAGTTTCGCGTCCGCCAGCAGGGTGACGGTCTTGTCGGCGGCAGAGGGCAGGGCGGCCAGCGCCTCATCCAGGCTGTAATATTCCCGGCCGTCCACCATGGCCGCCGGGGTCCGGGACTGCACGGTGTACATGCCGTCCCCGCCCTGCACCAGGATCAGGCCGGGGGCCAGAAATTCGCTCACATCGGCGGCGAAGCTGCCGCCCCGGATGACCAGACTGTCCCCTTCCAGGGGGGAGAAATGGGCGATGGTGCCAATGAAGCGGCCGTCCTCGATGGTCACGGTGGTGCAAACGGACGGGTCCTCCCCGCCGTAGGTGGACAGGGCGTAGCCGAAGCAGTCGATGACGGTGCCGTCCACCACCAGCGTGGTGTCGCCGCCGTTTCCGGCCCAGTAGGTGTCCACCAGGATGCCGTTGGCGCCACCGCTGATGAGGCCGCCCTTCATGGTGACGTCCGCGTTGCTGCCGATTTCGACGGAGAAGGCGGACCAGCCGCCCAGAGAGGCGTCGTTGTAAATGGTGGTGTTCTCGATCCGGCCGGTCACCGGGTCGTCGCCGGAGCCGATCTGAAATCCCTTCGTCAGCCAGCTGCCGGAAAAGCGGTCCGCGCGGCAGTCGATGACGGAATTGCGCACCTCAAAGGCGCCCGCCTTGAAGGTGAAGGCCTCCCGGGAGAAGTCCAGCACGGTCAGCCCGTCGGCCACCAGCACCGCGCCGGTGGAGCCGCTGTCGATGCGGACCACCGAGTCCACGCTGGCGGAGCTGAAATCCGTCAGGGTCATGTTTTTCAGGGTGACAGCGCCGTCCTTCACCTGGATGCCCGCCTCGCTGCCGGCGGGCAGGCCGGTGCCGTAAATGGCGTGGCCGCCGCCGTCGATGGTGATGGTTTTTTCCAGCACCAGAGGCTCATACAAAAGCAGGTCGCTTTGCAGCACGAGGGTGTCGCCCTCGGCGGCCTGCGCCGCGGCGCTGGCCAGGTCCGCGAAGTCCTGGCCGGTGGCGGCGCTGCGCACCGCCGCGTTCTCTTCCCGCTCGCAGGAGCGGGCGCGGGCGTCCGGCGCCTGTGCCGCATCGTCCGCCGAGGCAGAGAGGGGCAGGACCGCCAGCGCCATGGCCAGAGCCAGCAAAAGCGACAGGGCTTTTTCTTTCATGTTGCGCGGTCCCTCCTTTCCGCCCGCGGGGGCTTTTTTGCAGATAACTACCCTAGTATAATATCTAGTATATAAAGTAACACCGGATGGATTTCTTTGCAAGTAAAAGCTGGAAAAAGGGCGGTTTTTGGTAAAATTTGTATTTTCTTGCGCTGGCGTTCCGCCCGATTTCTTGCGCAGGCATCAGTTCACTTTTTTGGCCACCACCACGAACCGCCCGTTTTCCACGTGGTCGGAGCAGGTGGAGAGGGTGAGCAGGGTGTCGCCGAACTCGGCGCTCACCCCGGTGTCGTACTCCGCCAGCGCCTTCACGTTCTCCACATAATCGTTGAATTCCTCTTCGTTTTCCGCGTCGAAGAACTGGTAGTACTTGAAGCAGGTGTCGGTGGTGTAGTAGACCTGGGTGTAAAAGGCGGCCAGAAGCTGGTATTCCCCCACCTCATGCAGGGTGTCGAAGCGGATGAGGGAGTGCTCTTTGCCGTAGTCCTCGCCGGCATAAAGGTGCAGCTTGCCGAACATGGTGCCGTCGTGCATGTCGTGGCCGTAGATCATCTGGTTGGCGGTGACCTTTTCCACGCCGGGGTCGCACCGCTCGTCCAGGAACAGGGTGCCGCCGGTGGCGTAGGCGCCGTCAAAGCCCAGGCGCAGGTATTTTTCGTTGTCGCCGGGGGTGCGCACCACCGGGTAGTCGATGACGGTGCCCTCGATGGAGAGCCAGCCGATCATGTCCGGGTTCTGCTCGTAGTAGGGGGCGTAGGCGTTCAGGATGCCTTCCTCGTTCAGCGCCCAGGGGTCGGCGGAGGCGGCGGAGGCGGCGGGGAAAGAGGCGGAGGAGGCGGGCAGGGAGGGCGGTTCGGGCTGGCCGCCGCCCAGGGCCTGGCGCAGCAGCAGGCCGCCAAACACAAGGAACAGCAGCAGCGCCGCGGCAAAGCACACCAGCGGCAGGCGGCGGGAAAGAAGGCTTTTGAGCCTGGAGAGATCGAAACCCATGAAAACGCTCCTTTGCAGGGTGAAAAACGGGAAAATGGAAAGAGGGGCCGCCCGGCGGGCGGCCCCTCTCGGGTCAAAGAATTCAGGCCGGGGGCCGCATCAGCGGCGCTTGCGGCTCACGGTGCCCAGGGCGGCAAAGCCGAAGCCCGCCAGGGGCAGCAGCGACAGACTCACGGCCCCGGTCTTGGGGGTGGAGTCCAGCACCGGTGCGGGGGCCGGGGTGGCGGCAGGGGCGGAGCCGCCGTTGCCGGAGGGCTCGTCGGGGGACTCGGGCGCGGGCTTGAAGCCGAAGGTGCCGTCGCCGTTGTCCTGCAGGCCGGCGGCCTCAGCGCCGGTCACCGAGCCGTTGTTGCCGGTGGTGATGACCGGCAGGCCCTCCCGGCCGGTCATGGTCACGGCGGAGCCGGCGGCAAAGTCCAGGCCGGCGGCGCCGTATTTGCCGTCCACGTTGATGCCGTACCAGGACTTGGAGCCCAGCTTCAGGTCCAGCTTGCCTTCCACCTTCACGGAGGAGGAGTTCACCACCAGCGGCGCGCCGGTGGAGGCGGTGGTGTGGTCCAGGGTCAGGTCTTTCAGGGTGACCTGGGCGCTCTTGTAGACGTTCACCGCATGCTTGTTGGCGGCGGTGGTCCTGACGGTGCCGTTCTTCACGGTGACGCCGGTCACGGTGGCGGTCTCGCTGCCGATGTTGATGAGGTGGCTGTCGTTGGGATAGCTGGACTGGAAGGCGTCCGAGGCGGTGATGGTCTTGCCGTTCAGGTCAAGCACCAGACCGTCGGCGTCGATGGTGAGCATCTTGTCCAGCGCCACGTCGCAGCGCAGGGTCACGGTCTTGGAGGCCGAGGACGCGGCGGCGGCCACGGCGGCTTCCAGGCTGGTGTAGCCCACGCCGTCCACTTCCGCCACGGCAAAGGTCTCAGGGGCGGGCTCGCCGGTGTTGCCGCTCAGGGCAAAGGCGTGCTTGTCCACCCGGGCGCCGGCGGTGGCGCCGTCGTCCACGCCGTAGCTGTGGGCCACGTTGCTGAAGGTGCAGCCGCTGATGGTCACGGTGCTGACCGGGGCCGCGGCGTCGGTGACCTGGTTGCAGTACACAGCGTCATACATGTTGGTGAAGGAGCAGCCGTTCAGCGCCACGTTTACGCCGCCCTGGCTGCCCACCACCACCGCGTGGTCCGCCTGGCCGGCGGTGTGGCCGGTGAAGCTGACGTTGTTCACGGTCAGGCTGGTGCCGGCCTTGAGGCCCTCCACGCTGGCGGACTCGTTGAAGGCCGCGCCCGCCGCGGTCAGGGCGATGCCGTGGCCGCCGCCGTTCACGATGACGGTCTTGCCCGCGGGCACCTGCACCGGGGCGGCCAGGGAGATGTCCGCCCCCAGGGTGACGGTGCCGCCGTCGGCCACGGCGTTCACCGCGGCCTGCAGCTCCTCGGCACTGTTGGCGGTGAGGGCGCTGGCGGTGGTGGCGACGGCGGGCACGCCCAGGCTCACCTCAAAGGCCGCGCCGTAGGAGCGGCCCTGGGCGATGAGGGCGGCGGGGGCGGTCTTGGTCTCGCTCAGGGTATAGCTGTTGACCTTCGCGCCGTTGACATACTGGGTGAGGGTGCCGTTGAAAAACTCCACCTCGATGGTGTAGCTGCCCGGCGCGGCGCTCACGCCCGCAAGGTCGGCCCAGGAGCCGCTGCCCGTGGAGTTCCAGGCCTGCCACTTGGCGCCGCCGTCGTTGATGAACTGAACGATGGCCCAGTCCACGGTGTCCTGCTGGCTGGCGGCGCCATTGCCGCCCTCCTTGTCCACCTGGACCCAGACGGAGGCGTTCACCTTGTCGGTGGAGGTCATGGTCTCGGTCACGTCCATGGTGTAGCTCACCTTCCAGTAGGAAGAGGGGCCGGCCTCGGTGTAGGCCTTGCGGCCCTGCCAGCCGTACCAGCTGTCGGCCCCGGGCTGCTCGGCAACGCCGAAGCTGATCCTGCCGTTTTCCACGGCGAAGTTTTCCGGCTCGGTGCGATCGGTGATCCATGCGCCGGAGTCATTCAGGTCTTTTCCCTCCGCGAACGCCGCCATGGGCAGCGCGCAGAGCGCCAGCGCCGCACACAGCGCCAGCGTCAGAAGCTTCCGTTTCATAAGTTCCTCCCGTTTTTGCAGTTTTTGTTTGATACAAGCACACAATAATCATGTGTGTCAAGCAAAATTATACACAGTTATAATGTGTATTTCAAGTATAAAAACAAAATAATGTTATGTTTTTTAGGAAGTGAACACAAAAACAGTGTGCGCGGCATGCCGCGGGGGAGAGAAGGGAGAGACGAAACCATGCGCGGAGATCGTTTGGCAGAGCTGCGAAAGGACGCCGGGCTGACCCAACGCCAGTTCGCGCAGCAGCTGCACGTTTCGCTGAACACCGTGTCCGGCTGGGAGCGGGGCCTTGCCGACCCGGACGACGAGACAAAAATTTTGTTTGCAAGGCGGTTTGAAGTATCGATGGATTATCTGATGGGCCTTACGGACAGGCAGAAGCCGCAGGAGCGCCAGGGCGCGGCCTTTTTATACATAAAAGACCTGCCGCCCGCCGCCGCGCGGGAGCTGGAAGAGTTTTTGCAGCAGCTGAAAAAGAAATACCGTCTGTAAAAGGCGGCGCGCGGCCTGTACAGGGGCACGCGGGGGAGTATAATGAAAAAAGCCCGGCTGACGGGCCGGGCGCAAAAGGAAGAGGGAAATATCATGAAAAAGGCAATTCTTGGTGTTTGCGCAGTGACGCTGGCCCTCGCGCTGGCCGCCTGCGGCAGCGCGCCTGCCTCCGGGTCCGCGCCTGCATCCCAGCCCGCTTCGGCTTCGCAGCCTGCCTCGGAGCCGGCTTCCCAGCCCGGCTCGGAACCCGCCTCAGAGTCCGCCTCCGAGCCCGCAGAGGCGGACTACACCGCTTATACCCTGCAGTTCGACGTGCCCGAGGAATTTGCCCAGCTGGAGGAACCCCCCGAGGGCGTGAGCGCCATGTTCCAGGCGGCGGACGGCTCCAGCATCAACCTGGTGATCTACGAAAACGACGGCTCCCTGGCCAGCGACGTGAAGCAGGAGGACCTTGTTTCCCTGCTGGAGGAGAGCATGCAGCAGATGGGCTTGGAGGTCGAAGTGCTGAACCCGGTGTTTGAGACCGGCAAGCTGGGGGATGTGTGCCCCTACTACCGCATCGACTACACCGTGGTGCTGAACGACGTGGTCATGGGCCAGACGATGATGGGCATCAACGCTGACCGGGCCTATACCTTCACCTTCACCGACATGACCGGCGACTGGGGCCAGTTCTTTGTGGACGCCATCGCCTCCATCACTCCCGTGGCGCAGTAAAAAACAAAACAAAAGAGCGGCCCTGCAAAATGCAGGGCCGCTCTTGTTTTTGCTCAGAAGCCGCCGGCGGTGCGGGGGTAGGGGATGACGTCCCGGATGTTGGGGATGCCGGTGAGGTACATGATGAGCCGCTCGAACCCCAGGCCGTAGCCCGCGTGCTGCACGCTGCCGAAGCGCCGCAGGTCCAGATACTGCTGGTAGTCCTCCATGTGCATGCCCAGCTGCTCCATCTTGGCCAGCAGCAGGTCCAGCCGCTCCTCACGCTGGCTGCCGCCCACCAGCTCGCCCACGCCGGGCACCAGCATGTCGGCGGCGGCCACGGTGCGGCCGTCGTCGTTGGCCCGCATGTAGAAGCTCTTGATGGCGGCGGGGTAGTCGGTCACGAACACCGGCTTGCCGTACACCTTCTCGGTGAGGAACCGCTCGTGCTCGGTCTGCAGGTCGGTGCCCCACTCCACCTTGTACTGGAACTGGTCGTTGTGCTTTTCCAGGATCTCCACCGCCTCGGTGTAGCTCACCCGGGCGAAGTCGGCCTTCACCAGGGCGTTCAGCCGCTCCAAGAGGCCCTTGTCGAAGAACTGGTTGAAGAAGGCCAGCTCGTCGGGGCACTTTTCCAGCACATAGCCGATGACGTACTTCACCATCGCCTCGGCGTTGTCCATGTAGTCGCCAAGGTCCGCGAAGGCCATCTCCGGCTCGATCATCCAGAACTCCGCCGCGTGGCGCGGGGTGTTGGAGTTCTCCGCCCGGAAGGTGGGGCCGAAGGTGTAGATGTTGCCGAAGGCCATGGCCATGGCCTCGCCCTCCAACTGGCCCGAGACCGTCAGGTTGGTGGGCCGGCCGAAGAAGTCCTTGGAGCTGTCCACCTTGCCGTCCTCGGTGCGGGGCAGGTCGTTCAGGTCCAGGGTGGTCACCCGGAACATCTCGCCCGCGCCCTCGCAGTCAGAGCCGGTGATGAGGGGGGTGTGCACGTAGACGAAGCCCTGCTCCTGGAAGAAGCGGTGGATGGCCCAGGCCGCGGTGCTGCGCACCCGGAAGGCCGCCGCGAAGGTGTTGGTGCGGGGGCGCAGATGGGGCATGGTGCGCAGGAATTCCACGGTGTGGCGTTTTTTCTGCAGCGGATACTCCGGCGGGCAGCTGCCCAGCAGCTCCACGCTGTCGGCGTTCACTTCCAGGGGTTGCTTCGCGCCGGGGGTCAGCACCACGCGGCCCACCACCCGCATGCTGGTGCCCACGCCCGCCTTGGCCACGTCCTTGTAGTTGGCCAGCTTGGCGGCCTCGAACACCACCTGCAGGTTTTTGAAGCAGGAGCCGTCGCTCAGCTCGATGAAGCCGATGTTTTTGGAGTCCCGCACGGTCTTTGCCCAGCCGCAAACGGTCACCACGGTGCCGTCGGCAGGGGGGCAGGAAAGCAGGTTCTTGATGATGATGCGTTCCATTGTTCCCTCTCCTTTTTATTAAGGTGTGTTCCCGTTTGCTTTGCGGTGAAACGGTAAAAAAAGACCGGCAGCCTGGTTCGTCCCTTTCATTAGGACGAATCGCTGCCGGATCCGCGGTGCCACCTAACTTGCCGTTTTCACGGCCCCTTTTCCGCTCAAAATTAAGCGTCGCGGCTTAACGCGCCGCCCACGTCGCGCCCTACTGCCGTTTTCAAAACGGGTTGGGACGTGCAGCTCCAAAGTGTTCCTTCCGCCGGGCGCCGGGCGGGGCTCGCACCGTCCCCCGCTCGCTGGGCCGCCGTTTGCCGGCGTACTGCTCTTTTTCACAGCTTTTGTGGAATCAGTGTACCCCTTTCGCCGCTTCCTGTCAAGGCCCGCCGCATTTTTTCGCCGCCGGGGCGGTATGCTATCAGCAGAAAAGGGGGGCGGCGGCATGAAAAAGAGGCTGGCGGCATCCGTTTTGGCCCTGGGTCTGGCGGCAGCGGCGGCGGTGTGGGTGGGCCGCGCGCCCCGCTTCGCCCACGCCTCGCCGGACTATCCCATGGTGGACCTGACGGGCGTGGTGGAGCGGGCCGAGGAGGGAAAGGCCGACTACCGGCTGCTCTTCGCCCAGACGGGCCTCGGGGCCCCGGCGGTGGACGCGCTGCTGGAAGAGGGCCGGGGCGGGGAACTGGAGGACTTTCAGGCCCGGTACTTTGCCCCCTGCGCCTGGAAAACGGTGAAGGGAGCGGCGGTGGTGCGGCTGGAGGTCACCGAAAAAGACTTTGAATTCGCCCCGCTGGAAAAGGGGGACATCCTGCTCACCCCCTCCAGCCGGTGCGGCGGCTGGCGCAACGGCCACGCGGCGCTGGTGGTGGACGCGCAGGAGGGCCTGGTGCTGGAGGCCTACAGCCTGGGCTGCCCCAGCCAGCTGAGCAGCCTTTCCACCTGGCAGGACAAGGCCGCCGTAGCGGTGCTGCGCCTCAAAGGGGTGAGCGAAGAGCGCCGGGCCCGGATGGCCGACTGGGCGCGGGAAAATCTGGTGGGCCTGCCCTACGGGCTTTTTTCCGGCCTTGCATGGCTGGGGGAGAGCACCGGCCCGCCCGCCACCCAGTGCGCCCATCTGGTGTGGTGCGCCTGCGCCGCCTTCGGCTGGGACATCGACGGGTATGGCGGCTGGCCGGTCACCCCCCGGGACATCTCCCTCTCGCCCCTTTTGGAAACGGTGCAGGTCTGGGGCCTGCCCCAGGGGCAGCGCTGGCCGTCGTGAGGGCTCACCGCCCCGCGGCGGCCTTTTTGCGCGCTTTGCGCAGCACCGGCAGATAGCACAGGCCGATGAGCGCCGCCGCCAGCAGGCAGATGACGGCGAGATAGGCCAGCCACTGGCCCACGCTGTTCAGCGGGATGGGCAGGGGCGGGGTGTAGGTGAAAAAGAAGTTGGTGGCGTATTCCACGCTGATGAGCTCGCCGTCCACATAGGTGGCGGCGGCGAACATGGAGTTGAGATAGAGCGAGGCCATGGCCATCGCCCCCAGGATGCCCAGCGTGGAGAAATAGTGCTTCGGGCGCAGCTCCACCTCGCCGCAAAGGGGGATGTAGGCCCCCAGCACCACCAGCATGGAGTGATAGAGGAAGAACTGATAGGCCAGGGGATGGGTGAAGGCCTGGCTCACCTCGATGGTGGAGGAAAAGATGGAGGGCATGGCCAGCGCCAGCGCCGCGCCGATGAGGGCGGTGGGGTACATGAAGGCCAGCACCGTGGTGCGCGCTTTGCCCGGCCGGGCGAAGCGCACGAAGAAGATGAGCAGGATCTGGATGCTGCAAAGGTGGAAGGGCAGATGCTGCATCTCCATGTAGGGCAGCAGCATGGAGCCGTCGGCGGAGGGGACCATTTTGATGACGCTCAGGTCCTTCACCAGTTCCGAGGCGACGCACAGCACGCAGCAGACGCTGAGCACGTTTTTGAGCGGCGGGCGGCGCTTTTTCAAAAAGGCCAGCGCCCCGGCGATGAGGGCGGCGCAGATGGCCAGCCAGACAAAGTGATAGACGGTGAACATGAGGCCTCGCTCCTTTTTTTCCGGCACGGTGCCGGTGGATACAGCCTGATTGTACTATATTCCCGTCCGGGCCTCAATCGTGCAAGGGTGAAATTTGGATAAAATCAAAGAAAAGCCGCCGCGCATTGCGCACGGCGGCCGGACACGCTATACTTAAAAAGAATGGCCGACTGTTTTGCATCCGCCCCGGCGGAGCGGAACGCCGGCGGGCAGCGCTCGTCGGGCGCGCACGCAACAAGGAGTGGATGAACGTGAAAAAGAAACTGTTTCTGCGCCTGACCTCTCTGGCCCTGGCGCTGACCCTGGCCCTGGGCTGTGCCGGCTGTGCCGCCGCGCCCGCGTCCGGCAGCGGTTCCGCCTCTGCCTCCGCGCCGGCCTCCCAGCCCGCCGGCGAGCCCGCCGGCGAGGCCGAGGGCCTGACCCTCACCGACCAGGCGGGCCGCACCGTGGAGCTGGCCGCCCCCGCCGGGACGGTGGTCAGCGGCTACTACATCAGCACCTACGCGGTGCTGGCCCTGGGCAAGGCGGACGCCATCGTGGGCCTGGAAAAGAAGGCCGACACCCGTTCCCTCTATCAGATGGCCGCCCCCGAGCTCATCGAAAAGCCCGGCGTGGGCACCATGAAGGAGATGGACGTGGAGGCCGTGGCCGCCCTGGAGCCGGATCTGGTCATCCTGCCCGCCGCCCTCACCGACTATGCCGACACCCTGGCGAGCTTGAGCATCCCCGCGCTGGTGGTGGCCCCTGAGAGCCACGAGGCGCTGGTGGAGATGATCGAGCTGCTGGGCAAGGCCCTGGGCGCGGAGGACGCCGCCGCGGCCCTCACCGGCTACTACGACGAGCAGCTGGAGCGCATGGCCTCCCTCACCGAAGGGGCGGACAAGCCCACCGTCTACATGGCCTCCAATTCCAGCTACATGAGCTGCGCTCCCGCCGGCATGTACCAGAACTATCTGGTGGAGACCGCCGGCGGTGTGAATGCCGCCGCCTCTCTGGAAGGGGATTACTGGACCGAAGTGTCCTATGAGGACATCCTGGCCATGGCCCCCAAAGTCATCGTGGTGCCCTCCGGCGCGGAGTACACCGCCGCCGACGTGCTGGCGGACAGCCAGCTGGCAGGCGTGCCCGCCGTGGAGAACGGCGCTGTGTACCAGATGCCCGCGGGTCTCGAGGAGTGGGATTCGCCCATCCCCTCCGGCATCCTGGGCTGCCTGTGGCTGACCAGCGTGCTGCACCCGGAGGAGTATCCCTTTGAGGAGTTCGTGGCCGACGCGGCAGGCTTCTACCAGGCCTTCTACGGCTTTGCCGTGGACGAGAGCCTCATCACCAAGTAAATTTCCCGTAAAATAGACTGAAAGGGGAGAGCGCCATGAACAGCACCCGCACCCGTGCCGCCCTGGCCGGATGCCTTCTGGCGGTGGCCGCGCTGGCCGCCGCGGGGCTGCTCACCGGCAGCTTTCCCCTTTCTTTTTCTGAAATTCTGCGGGACCCCGGCGGCCTTTCCGCCCGGGTGTTCTGGCAGCTGCGCCTGCCCCGCACCCTGATGGGCCTCGCGGGGGGCTGGGCGCTGGGCATGGCGGGCGGCGTGTATCAAACGGTGTTCGCGAACCCCCTGGCCTCCCCGGACCTCACCGGCGTGTCCAGCGGGGCGAGCCTCGGCGCGGCGGCGGCCATCGTGCTGGGCGCGGGCGGGCGGCTCTCGGTGACGCTGTTCTCCTTCGCCTTCGGCATGGCCGCCCTGGCGGCGGTGCTGGGGCTGGTGAGCGCGGCGCGCCTCGCCCGCACCGGCAGCTACCTGCTGGCGGGGGTCATCGTGTCCTCCCTGGCCGAGGCGGGGCTGATGGTGCTCAAGACCCTGGCGGACCCGGAGGGCCAGCTGGGGGCCATCGAAAGCTGGACCATGGGCAGCCTTTCCGCCGTCACGGCGGAAAAGATCGCCCTGCCCGCCCTGCTGGCGGCGGGGTGCGCCTTTTTGCTGTGGCTGGTGCGAAAGCCCATTTTGATGCTCAGCCTGGGGGAGAGCACCGCCCGCGGCTTGGGGCTTGACCCGGCCCTCTGGCGGGCTTTGGTGCTCAGCCTCACCACCCTGATGGTGGCGGCGGTGGTGTCGGTGTGCGGCGCGGTGGCCTTTGTGGGCCTCATCGCCCCCCACATCGCCTTCTTCCTGGGCGGGCGGCGGGGCGGGCCCTATCTCGCCCTCTGCGGCCTTTGCGGCGCGGCGGTGCTGCTGGCGGCGGACCTGCCCGCGCGTCTGCTCAACCTGCCCCTCAGCATCTTCACGGTGGCGGCGGCGGTGCCGGTGCTGCTGGTGCTGCTGGTGCGCCAGGGAAGGGGAGGTGAGGACGACGCTTGAAGTGAAGGACCTCTGTGCCGGCTACCAAACGCCGGTGGTGCGAAACGTCTCTTTTGAAATCAAGGAGGGCCAGCTGGCGGCCATCCTCGGCCCCAACGGCGCGGGCAAATCCACCCTGCTGAACGCCATGGCCGGCGGGGTGCGCAAAACTTCCGGCCAGGTGCTGGTGAAGGGGCAGGACTGCCTGCCTCTTGCGGCAAAGCAGCGGGCGAGGCGGCTGGCGCTGGTGCGCCAGCAGATACCCCTCCTGCCCGGCGTGCGGGTGGAAGAAGCTCTGGAGATGGGCCGCTATGCCTGGGGCGGGCCGCTGCGGGCCGACCCGGGGGCGAAGGCGGCGGTGGCCGAGGCGGCCCGGGCCTTCGGGCTGGAAGAACTTTTGAACGCCGACTGCGCCGCCCTCAGCCAGGGCCAGCGGCAGCTGGTGCATCTGGCCCGGGCCATGGTGCAGAGCGCCCCGGTGCTGCTGCTGGACGAGCCGGGCAGCGCGCTGGATTTTTCCAACACCCACCGGCTGTTCCGCCTGCTGGGCGAACAGCTGGCCCGGGGCGGGCGGTGCGCCGCGGCGGTGCTCCACGACCCGGCGCTGGCCCTGCGCTATTGCAGCCCGGTGCTGCTTTTGAAGGAGGGCCGCATCGTGGAGCGCCTCGAGCCAAGGGCCTGCACGGCCCCGCAGACGGAGCGGGCGCTGGGCCTTCTCTACCCCGGCATCCGAGTCAAAGAGGACAAGGAGACGGGGCATTTGCTCTGCACAATTGAATAAAAGGGAGATTTTTGCCGCCCGCTCACGGAAAATGTGTTTTTTTTGTGAACGGGCGGTATAATTGTTTTGTTCGCTTTGAAAACAGCGAGGAGGAGCACGATGGAAAAGACAAAACAGTACGTCACCCCCTATGATTTTGAAGGCCGGCTGCCCCTGGCCCAGGCCATCCCTCTGGGCCTGCAGCATGTGCTGGCCATGTTCGTGGGCAACCTGACCCCCATCCTCATCATCACCAATCTCTGCGCCGCCCTGGGCGGCGGGGCGGACTTTGCCGCCATCCAGGTGAGCCTGCTGCAGAACGCCATGCTGGTGGCGGGCATCGTCACCCTGGTGCAGCTGTACGCCGTGGGCCCCGTGGGCGGCAAGGTGCCCATCATCATGGGCACCAGCTCCGGCTTCATCGGCGTGTTCCAGAGCGTGGTCAACGTGATGGGCGGCGGCGTGGCCGCCTACGCGGCCATCATGGGCGCGTCCATCCTGGGCGGTCTGTTCGAGACGGTGCTGGGCGCGTTCCTCAAGCCCCTGCGCCGCTTCTTCCCCGCGGTGGTCACCGGCACGGTGGTGCTGTCCATCGGCCTGTCCCTCATCAGCGTGGGCGTGGGCTCCTTCGGCGGCGGCACCTCCGCCGCGGACTACGGCTCGCTGGAAAACCTGCTCATCGGCCTTGCGGTCATGGTCATCGTGCTGGCCCTCAAGCACGGGGCCAAGGGCATGGCCAGCTCTTCCTGCATCCTCATCGGCATCATCTGCGGCTACGTCATCTGCGGGGTGCTGGGTCTGGTGCTGCCCACCACCGGCGTGACCGCCGATGGCGTGGAGTACACCAAGGCCTGGGTGCTCAACTGGGATAAAGTGCTCCAGGCCGACTGGTTCGCCGTGCCCCAGCTGATGCCGGTGAAGCCGGTGTTTGACCTGCGGGCCATCCTGCCGGTGATGGTGATGTTCATCGTCACCGCCGTGGAGACAGTGGGCGACATCTCCGGCGTCACCGAGGGCGGCATGGGCCGGGAGGCCACCGACACGGAGCTTTCCGGCGGCGTCATCTGCGACGGCCTGGGCTCCTCCTTCGCGGCGCTCTTCGGCGTGCTGCCCAACACCTCCTTCAGCCAGAACGTGGGCCTTGTCACCATGACCCGCATCGTCAACCGCATGGCCCTGGCCTGCGGCGCGGTGTTCCTGGTGCTCTGCGGCCTGCTGCCCAAGCTGGCGGCGCTGGTGTCCATCATGCCCCAGAGCGTGCTGGGCGGCGCGGCGGTCATCATGTTCTCCTCCATCGTGATGAGCGGCATCCAGCTCATCACCAGCAAGCCCCTCACCCCCCGCAGCATGTCCATCGTGGCGGTGGCTCTGGGCCTGGGCTACGGCCTCGGCGCGAACAGCGCCGTGCTGGTGGGCCTGCCCCAGTGGGTGCAGCTGGTGTTCGGCGGCTCCGGCATTGTGCCCGCCGCCTTCGTGGCCATCGTGATGAACCTGCTGCTGCCCAAGGAAAAAGAGGCGTAAAAATGTTTTTTACAGCCCTCGGCCAAAAGCCGGGGGCTTTTTTGCGGCCGGAGGTTGTGCTACAATGAAACTGAAAAATCGTCACAGGGAGGAAACGCTGCGCTGACCATCAAAAACTACGCCCGGCCCGCCACCGTGGAGGAGGCTCTGGGCCTGCTTCGGGCGAAAAAGAGCAACACGGCCCTGGGGGGCATGCTCTGGCTGAAACTGCAGGATAAAAATGTGGACACCGTCGTGGATCTCTCCGGTCTGGGCCTTGACGCCATCGAGGAGACGGAGGAGGGCTGGCGCATCGGGGCCATGGTGACCCTGCGGCAGCTGGAGACCCACGAAGGCCTTGCCGCCTTCACCGGCGGGGCCATGGCCGAGAGCGTCAAACACATCGTGGGCGTGCAGTTCCGGAACCTCGCCACCATCGGCGGCAGCGTTTTCGGGCGGTTCGGCTTCTCCGACCCGCTCACTCTGCTGCTGGCGCTGGACGCTCGCGTTGAGCTGGCCGAAGCCGGGCGGATGAGCCTGAAAGACTTTGCCGCCTCCGGCATCCGCAAGGACATTCTGACCCATATCTTCATCCCCGGCGGCAAGCTGGAAGCGGCGTACCTCTCCCAGCGCAATTCCGCCACCGATTTCCCCGTCCTCACCTGCGCAGTGGTGCGCCGGGAGGGCAAGGTGGCCTGCGCCGTGGGGGCCCGCCCCGCCCGGGCGGCCCGCTTTGACGACGAGGCAGGGCTGCTGGCGGGCGGCGTGAATGAGGAAAGCGCTGCCGCCTTTGCCGAGGACGTTGCCCGGCGGGCAGTGTTCGGCTCCAACACCCGGGGCTCGGCGGAGTACCGCAGAGAAGTCTGCCGGGCGCTGGTGCGCCGCGTGGCGCTGAAACTGGAGGAGAAGTGAGCCATGGAGATAAATTTTGTTTTGAACGGCCGGCCGGTCACCGCCGCCGTGCGGCCCGACACCCTGCTCATTGACCTTGTGCGGGAAAAAGGGTGCCTCAGCGTCAAGCGGGGCTGTGAGACCTCCAACTGCGGCCTGTGCACCGTCCTTTTGGACGGCGCGCCGGTGCTCTCCTGCTCGGTGCTGGCGGCGCGGGCCGACGGCCGCCGGGTGGACACCCTGGAAGGTTTGCAGGAGGAGGCCCGCCCCTTCGCCGAGTTCATCGCCGCCCAGGGCGCGGAGCAGTGCGGCTTCTGCAACCCCGGCTTCGTGATGAACACCATCGCCCTGCTGCGGGAGGACCCCGACCCCACCGACGACGACATCCGGTCCTTCCTGGCGGGCAACCTCTGCCGCTGCTCCGGCTACGAGGGGCAGCTGCGGGGCATCCGCGCCTTTTTGAACAGCCGCAAAGGGGGTGAGGGCCGTGAGTGAAGCCGAACGCCGCGCCGTGGGCGCGCCCGTGCGCAAAAAGGACGCCATGGCCCTCCTGCTGGGCAAGCCCGTCTACACCGAGGACGTGACCCCGGCGGACTGCCTTGTGGTCAAGGTGCTGCGCAGCCCCCACGCCAACGCCCTCATCGAGTCCATCGACCCCGCCGCCGCCCTGCGCACGCCGGGGGTGGTGGCCGTCTACACTTGGCAGGACGTGCCCCAAAAGCGGTTCACCATGGCGGGCCAGACCTGGCCCGAGCCTTCGCCTTATGACCGGCTCATTCTGGATAAACACGTCCGCTTTGTGGGGGACGCGGTGGCCATCGTGGCCGCCGAGACCGAGGAGGCCGCCCGGCAGGCCCTGAAGCGCATCAAGGTGAAGTATCAGGTGCTGCCCGCGGTGCTGGACGTTCACGAAGCGCTGGACGGCCCGGTGCTGGTGCACCCGGAGGAGAGCTGGAAGGCCCTCTGCCCCGTGGGGGCGGATAACCGCCGTAACCTCTGCGCCTCCGGCGCGGATGCCGACGGTGACGTGGAGCAGGTGCTGGCGGACTGCGATGTGGTGGTGGAGCATACCTATAACACCCAGGCCTGCAACCAGGCCATGATGGAGACCTTCCGCACCTACACCGAGCTGGACGCCTACGGGCGGCTGCATGTGGTGTCCTCCACCCAGATCGTGTTCCATGTGCGGCGCATCCTGGCCAACGCCCTGGACATCCCCAAATCCAAAATTCACGTGGAAAAGCCCCGCATCGGCGGCGGCTTCGGCGCAAAGCAGACGGTGGTGGCGGAAGTGTACCCCGCCTTCGTCACCTGGAAGACCGGCCGCGCCGCCCGGATGATCTACTCCCGGGAAGAGAGCCTCATCGCCTCCAGCCCCCGCCACCCCATGGAGGTGAAGGTGCGCCTGGGCGCGACCAAAGAGGGCGTCATCCGAGCCCTGGATGTGTACACCCTGTCCGACACCGGGGCCTACGGCGAGCACGGCCCCACCACCGTGGGCCTCTCCGGCCACAAGTCCATCCCCCTTTACACCGGCAATCTGGAGGCCTTCCGCTTCGCCTGGGACGTGGTCTACACCAACCACCAGTCCTCCGGGGCCTACCGGGGCTACGGCGCAACGCAAGGCATCTTCGCCGTGGAAAGCGCGGTGAACGAGCTGGCCGAGCGGCTGGGGCTGGACCCGGTGGAACTGCGGATGAAGAACATCGTGCGGGAGGGCCAGACCATGCCCGCCTACTATAACGAGCCGGCCTCCGCCTGCGCCCTGGACCGGTGCCTTGCCCAATGCGCCGAGCGGTTCGGCTGGGCGGAAAAGTACCCCGTGCGGGACATGGGCGACGGCAGGGTGCGCGCCGCCGGCGTGGCCATCGCCATGCAGGGCTCCGGCATCTCCGGGGTGGACGTGGGCAGCGCCACCATCAAGCTGGGGGACGAGGGCTGCTATAACCTCACCATCGGCGCGGCGGACATGGGCACCGGCTGCGACACCATCCTGGCGCAAATTGCCGCCGACTGCCTGGACTGCGACGTGGACAACATCGCCGTCTTCGGCGCGGACACCGACGCCTCCCCCTACGACTCCGGCTCCTACGCCTCCTCCACCACCTACGTCACCGGCAAGGCGGTGGAAAAGGCCTGCGCCCAGCTCAAAAGACGCATCTGCGCCCTGGCGGCCGAAATGCTGGACTGCGCCCCCGAAGCGGTGGAGTTCGCCGGCCGCTCCGTGCGCCGGCTGGACGGCAAGGGCGAGGTGAGCATCACCGACGTGGCGGGCCGTGCCATGTGCGGCAGCGGCCCCACCCTGCAGGTCACCTGCTCCCACTCTTCGCCCACCTCGCCGCCTCCCTTCATGGCGGGCATGGCCGAGGCGGAGGTGGACACCAAGACCGGCGGCGTGAAGGTGCTGGACTACACCGCCGTGGTGGACTGCGGCACCCCCATCAACCCGAACCTCGCCCGGGTGCAGACCGAGGGCGGCCTTGTGCAGGGCATCGGCATGGCCCTGTTCGAGAGCATCACCTACAATGAGACCGGCCATCTGGCGGAAAACTCGTTTATGCAGTACAAAATTCCCACCCGACTGGACATGGGCAAGCTGGACGTGACCTTCGAGGCCGGCTACGAGCCCAGCGGCCCCTTCGGCGCAAAGTCCATCGGCGAGATCGTCATCAACACCCCCTCGCCGGCCATCGCCCATGCCGTCTACCGGGCCACCGGCGCGTGGCACCGCAGTCTGCCCATCACCCCGGAAAAGGTGCTGCTGGGCATGAAGAAAAATGGCTGAACATCTGATTTTGCTGGCGGCGGGCAGCGCCCGCCGCTTCGGCTCCAACAAGCTGCTGCGCCCGCTGAACGGCAAACCCCTCTACGCCCACGGCCTCGCCGCCCTGCTGGCGGCGGCAAAGATGCGCCCGGCTGCCGACGTGACGGTGGTCAGCCGCACGCCGGAAATTCTGGCGGCGGCCCGCGCCGCCGGGGCCAGGGCGGTGGAGAGCCCGCTCAGTGAGCAGGGCCTTTCCTTCACCATCAAGGCGGCGCTGGACGCATTGGAGCCGCTGGCCGAGGGCGATTATCTGCTCTTCGCGGTGGCGGACCAGCCGTACCTCACCGCCGCCAGCGTGGCGGCCCTGCTGGAAAAGGCCGCGCCGCCCACCCGCGGGGCCACCCTCTGCTTTGGCGAAAAGGTGGGCAGCCCCACCCTTTTCTCCGCGTCGCTGGCGCAAGACCTGCGGGCCCTGAAAGGCGATTCCGGCGGACGGGCGGTGCTTTGCGCCCTGGGGGATAAATGCCTGCGGGTGCAGGCAGAAAGCGCGCGGGAACTGGAGGACATCGACCTGCCGGAGCAGCTGCCGGCACCCGGGGAAAAAGAATCTCAAAAATAAACCTCAGCAAAAGCCCCATCTGGTTTGCGCCAGACGGGGCTTTTGCTGTTCCGGGGTGCACAAAAAACAAGGAA
>NZ_DBGFPE010000008.1:0-25326 GCF_048526665.1 Candidatus Allofournierella excrementavium | reverse complement strand
AGCAGTAAATCTGAAATTGATTTACTGCTTTTTTGCTCAATAGACTCTTAAATCATCTGAAAATATTTCAACGCATCCCTGATCGCCGCTTCCTTCTCCGGCGGACATTTTGGCACTTTAGCATCTTCCTTCTTTGACAGATTATAATTTTGCCCCACATCCAGCCCGCACTTGCGCTTTATTTGCGAGATGTAGAGGGAAGACACCTTCAAGCCAGTATGCTCCAACACATACGCCTTGATCTGCTCGTAGGTCGCCCCCTTCTGGAACCCGGACATATCCATATCCTCCAGTGAGAACTCCACACGAACCTTCTTCGAGTCGATTTCTCCCTTGGAAAGCAAGACAACCGTCTCGAGCAGAAAAGCCTGGGAAAAGAGTTGAACAAGCCTATCCGCCAGTCGGACGGAAGTCTGCTGTCTCCATTTCAGCAGGCAAAGCGATACGCCGCCGAGCTTCCTTATTCCCAGCGCCCCCGGTGGATCGTCACCTGCAATTTTGCGGAATTCCATGTGTACGACATGGAACGTCCCACCGGCGAGGCTGAAGTGATTCGCCTGTGTGATTTGGAAAAAGAATACTATCGTCTGCAATTCCTGGTGGATACGGGAGATACCTCCATAAAAAAAGAAATGGAGGTATCCCTGCAGGCGGGCGACATCGTGGGTATTCTCTACGACGCGCTGTTCCATCAATACAAAGACCCCAGTTCAAGCCAAGCGCAAAGAAGTTTGAACGCTCTGTGTGTGCGTCTGGTTTTTTGCCTGTATGCCGAGGACGCAGGTATTTTCGGCGGACGAAACATGTTTCACAATTACCTGCAGCGCCACAAATCCGATGCGCGCCGTGCTCTTATCGACCTGTTCAAGGTATTGGACACAAAGCCTGAGGACCGCGACCCCTACATGGACGATGACTTGGCTGCCTTCCCCTATGTGAATGGCGGCTTGTTCGCAGATGAAAGCGTTGTTATCCCACGGCTGGACGAAACCATCGTGGAACTCATCCTCCGTCGGGCCAGTGAAGACTTCGATTGGTCTGCCATCAGCCCCACCATCTTCGGCGCGGTGTTCGAGAGCACCCTCAACCCGGATACACGCCGGGCAGGCGGTATGCACTATACCAGCATCGAAAACATCCACAAGGTCATCGACCCGTTGTTTTTGGATGAACTCCGCGGCGAGTTCGAAGCTATCCGGGAAATTGCGGTGGACAAGACCCGAACCGCCAAGCTGCGGGCGTTTCAGCAAAAGCTGGCCGATCTGACTTTTCTGGACCCCGCCTGTGGTTCCGGCAATTTCCTCACCGAAACCTATCTTTCCCTGCGGCGGCTGGAAAATCAAGTGATTGGGGCGTTGCATTATGGTCAGATCACCCTGGATGTGAACGACCCCATCCAGGTATCCATCGGGCAGTTTTATGGCATCGAGATCAACGATTTCGCGGTGACCGTCGCAAAGACCGCCCTATGGATCGCAGAGAGCCAGATGATGAAAGAAACCGAAGACGTGGTGCACATGTCTCTGGACTTTTTGCCGCTCAAATCCTACGCCAACATCGTGGAGGGAAACGCCCTTGGGATGGACTGGGAAACGGTGGTTCCGAAGCAGAAGCTGGACTACATCATGGGAAACCCGCCCTTTGTGGGCGCGCGCATGATGAGCGCCGCGCAAAAAGAGGACCTGAACGCCGTGTTTCCCGGCTGGAAAAACGCCGGCAACCTGGATTATGTTTCCTGCTGGTACAAAAAATCCGCCGACCTGATGGCGGCTTCCCCCATCCGCGCGGCGTTGGTGTCCACCAATTCCGTCACCCAGGGCGAGGCGGTGGCAAACCTCTGGAAGCCGCTGTTTGAGGCCGGCGTGCACATCGACTTTGCCCACCGCACCTTCCGGTGGGACAGCGAGGCAAAAAGCAAGGCCCACGTCCACTGTGTGATCGTGGGGTTCAGCACCGCGCCAAATCCTGCTCCGCGGCGCATCTACACGGCCGGGCGGCCCCAAATCGTTCACAACATCAACGGTTACCTGGTGGACGCGGAAAACGTGTTTGTGGAAAGCCGCAGCGTTCCCCTGTGTGACGTGCCGGAGATTGGCATTGGCAACAAGCCCATCGATGGCGGCAACTACCTTTTCACCCCGGAGGAAATGGAAGCGTTCGCGCAGAAGGAACCTGCCTCCCGACCTTGGTTCCGGCCCTGGTACGGCTCTCAGGAATTCATCAATCGCTGCCCCCGCTACTGCCTGTGGCTGGGCGACTGCCCGCCCAATGAACTGCGAAAAATGCCCGAATGTTTAAAGCGGGTGGAGGCTGTGCGGCAGTTCCGGCTGGCCAGCAAAAGCGCCGGCACGGTAAAGCTGGCGGAACGGCCCACCCGTTTCCATGTGGAAAACATGCCCCAAGGCAACTATATCGTCATCCCCGAAGTTTCTTCCGAACGGCGCAAATATGTGCCAATGGGATTCATGACCCCAGATGTGCTTTGCAGCAATCTCGTAAAAATTATCCCTGATGCTTCTCTCTACCATCTCGGCGTGCTCACCTCCAACGTCCACATGGCCTGGATGCGAGCTGTATGCGGGCGGCTGAAAAGCGATTACCGCTACTCCAAAGACATCGTCTACAACAACTTCCCCTGGCCGAACCCCACCGAGGAGCAAAAAGCAAAGATCGAGCAGACGGCCCAGGCCATCCTGGACGCCCGCGCCCTGTTCCCGGATTGCTCCCTGGCGGATCTGTACGACGAGGTCACCATGCCGCCTGCTCTGCGCAAGGCCCACCAGGAAAACGACAAGGCTGTGATGCGCGCCTACGGCTTCAATGTAAAAACCACCACCGAGGCTACCTGTGTGGCCCGGCTGATGGAGCTGTATCAGCGGCTTTCGAGCGAATAGGACAAATAAGGCTGCGCTTGTGGCGGGCTGGACAAGCGGCGGGGGCCGCCTGCGTAATTACGCAGGCGGCCCCCGCCGCTTTCCTCAAGATACCAAAACAAGGCTTATTCCGCTGTCGATGCGGGGTCCAGCATGCCCAGCTCCTCCATGGCCTTGCGCTCCTTTTCCGCTATTTCGGCGGCGGCTTCGGCGTTGGGGATGAAGGGCCCGCCCACCGGCGCGCCGTCGTTCGGGTCGGGCATGTAGCAGCGGATGGTGTAGCTTTCCAGCGCAGGTCCGGGCACGCCCTCGTTGAGCCGGTGGCTCAGCACGCACCGGCAGTCCACCCGCAGTTCCAGCAGGGTGCCGGCGTAATAGACACTGTCCACTTCGGTGAAGGTGGCTTCCAGCACGCCGGGCAGCGTTTCAAGCTGTTCGGCCAGGGCCGGGTCGGGGGCTGCGGTGTTGTTGAAGAGCACCGCCATCCGGTACTCGCCGTCCACATCGTTGTTCCAGACGGGCGGGAAGTAGAGTTCCGTTCCCGTCCAATTCTCGTTTTCCTCGGCGGGTTCAAACCGGAAGGTCACCGCGTCCTCCCCCACCGTGCACTCACCGAAGGTGTAGTGGTCATCCACGGTGGAGCACTCCCGGCCGTAAACGCCCTGGGGGTAGACGAACTCGTTGTTTTCATAGCTCACCGTTTCGCCGGTCCCAAGGTCCACCTTGAACACGCCCATGCCGTTATGCATGACCTCGTCGCCCCCGTGGATAACGCCGTCGGTGAGGACGGTCAGCAGGCCCGCGTCGTCCACATACATCCCGGTGACGGAACTGTTGTCCGGCAGAGTGATGTAAAAGGCGCTGCCGTCCGGCTTTTCCACCAGCAGCGCGGCCGCGTCCGGCAATTCCAGCGAGGAGTAGACGGTGCACTCCAGAAAATCGTTCACCTCATAGCTGCTTTCAAAGCGGGTGGTCTCGATGTCCACGCCGCATTGGCCCAGCAGGGCGCGGATGTGGTCCGCCTCCCCTTCCCCGGCCGGGGCGGCGGGCGCGGAGGTGCTTTCCATGCTTTCTGCGGGGGGCGGCGCGGCGCAGGCCGAAAGGGCCAGCAGAGCCGCTGCGAGGGCGAGGCACAGTGCTTTTTTCATGGGGAGATACCCTCCTTTTCTTTCGTTGAGGTCTCTGCCTTGTGAACGGCGGGGCAGGGCCGAAAAACCGCCTTTTTGCTCGGGGTTTGCCGCTTTCTCCCTTTTGCACAAAAAGGCCCGCATGCCTTGCATGCGGGCCTTTGGTTTGCTTTGGTGGACAGCCCGCCTTTTGAAACAGCCGGAATGCCAAGGGAAAGCAATGATTATACCAAATGTAATATTCAGCGGTTTTTGTACATCTCTTCGTAGTACTTCTGGTAGTTGCCGCTGGTGACGTTGTTCATCCACTCTTCGTGGGCCAGGTACCAGTCGATGGTCTTGACGATGCCCACCTCAAAGGTGGTCTCGGGGTACCAGCCCAGCTCGTTCTTGATCTTGGTGGGGTCGATGCCGTAGCGGCGGTCGTGGCCCAGGCGGTCGGCCACATACTTGATGAGGCCCTCGTCGATGCCGTCGTCCTGCAGGCGGTCGTGCAGCTGGGCGATGATGGTCTTGACGATGAAGATGTTGGGCCGCTCGTTGTGGCCGCCCACGTTGTACACTTCGCCGTCGCGGCCGCCGTTCGCCACCATGTCGATGGCCTTGCAGTGGTCCTCCACATACAGCCAGTCGCGCACGTTCATGCCGTCGCCGTAGACCGGCAGCTGCTTGTGGTGCTTGACGTTGTTGATCATCAGCGGGATGAGCTTTTCGGGGAACTGGTAGGGGCCGTAGTTGTTGGAGCAGCGGGTGATGTTCACCGGCATGCCGTAGGTGTCGTGGAAGGCCATCACGAACATGTCGGCGCTGGCCTTGCTGCTGGAATAGGGGCTGTGGGGGCACAGGGGGGTGGTCTCCATAAAATAGCCGTCCTCGCCCAGGCTGCCGTAGACCTCGTCGGTGGACACCTGCAGGTACTTCTTGCCCTCGGCCCACTTGCCGTCTTTCAGCCAGGCGTTCTTGGCGCACTGCAGCAGGTTCACGGTGCCCAGCACGTTGGTCTCCACGAAGATCTCGGGGTTGGTGATGCTGCGGTCCACGTGGCTCTCGGCGGCGAAGTTGATGACGTAGTCGAAGTCGTATTTCTCGAACAGGCTCGTCACCAGCGCCCGGTCGCAGATGTCGCCCTGCACGAACACGTGGCGCTCGTCGCCCTCCACGTCCTTCAGGTTCTCCAGGTTGCCGGCGTAGGTCAGCTTGTCCAGGTTTACAAGGAGTATATCCTTGTATTTATTCAGCATATAGTAAACAAAGTTGGAACCAATGAAGCCGGCGCAGCCGGTGATGAGGTATTTTTTCATGGGGGATTTCCCTTTCCTTTCTTATTTCAGGCCGTTTTCGCCGTCCCAGTGGTCGAAGTAGCATTTCAGCGCATCCTGCCAGGGGCGCATCTCGTTGCCCACGGTGCAGGCCAGCATGCGGTTTTCCAGGGCGCTCCAGGCGGGGCGCTTTGCCGCCGCGGGGTGCTTTGCGGCGTATTCGGCGCTGGTGCAGGGGGACACTTCCGCGTCCACTCCGGCCAGCCGGATGATCTCCTTGGCGAAATCATACCAGCTGCAAACGCCCTCGCCGGTGCAGTGGTAGACGCCGTAGTCGTGGCTCACCGCCAGCTTGAGGATGTGATGGGCCAGGTCCTCGGCGTTGGTGGGGTTGCCCAGCTGGTCGTTCACCACTTCCAGCTTGCCGAACTTCTTGCCGGCGTTCACCATGGTCTTGACGAAGTTCTTGCCGTTGTAGCCGTAGAGCCAGGCGGTGCGCACGATGAAAAAGCGGTGGCAGAAGCAGCGCACGTATTCCTCGCCCAGGGCCTTGGTGCGGCCGTAGGCGCTCACCGGGCCGATGGGGCAGCTCTCGTCCAGGGGGGCGTCGCCCTCGCCGCTGAAGACGTAGTCGGTGGAGACGTGGATGAGCCGCGCGCCCACCCGCTCGGCCGCCTGGGCCAGATGCGAAGCGCCCATGGCGTTCACCTTGAAGGCGGCGTCCAGGTTGGTTTCGCAGCCGTCCACGTTGGTGAAGGCGGCGCAGCTGATGATGGTGTCCGGCTGGTGGCGGCGCACAAAGGCGATGGTGGCCGTGCGGTCGGTGATGTCCAGTTCAGGCACGTCGGTGGAGAGGACAGTGGCGTTTTTCAGCCGCTCGGGCAGAGGGCCCAGGCTGCTGCCGCCCTCTTTCAGCTGCCGCTGCAATTCGGTGCCCAGCTGACCGCCGGCGCCGGTGATGAGGATCTTCATCTGCGTTCCTTCCTTCTTTTGCTCAATAGCGGATCTTGGCGTCGGCCACACGCTTCAGGTGCTCGCCGTAGGGGCTCTTGCCGTAGCGCTCGGCGCTTTCCAGCAGTTTTTCCTTGCTGATCCAGCCGTTCTTGTAGGCAATTTCCTCGGGGGCGCTGATCTTGATGCCCTGGCGTTTTTCCACCATGCGCACAAAGTCGGCGGCGTCCACCAGACTGTCCATGGTGCCGGTGTCCAGCCAGGCGAAGCCCCGGCCCAGCAGCTGCACGTCCAGCTTGCCCTCTTCCAGATACATGGCGTTCAGGGTGGTGATCTCCAGCTCGCCCCGGGCGCTGGGCTTGACCTGTTTGGCCTGGGCGCTGACCCGGTTGTCGTAGAAGTACAGGCCGGTGATGGCGTAGTTGCTCTTGGGCTCCTTGGGTTTTTCCTCCACGCTGATGACCTTGCCGTTCTCGTCGAACTCCACGATGCCGAAGCGCTCGGGGTCGTTGACGTAGTAGCCGAAGACGGTGGCGCGGCCGTTCTGCTCGGCGTTGGCCACCGCGGCCTTGAGGATGCGGGAGAAGCCGTTGCCGTAGAAGATATTGTCGCCCAAAATCATGGCGCAGCAGTCGTCGCCGATGAACTCTTCGCCCAGCAGGAAAGCCTGGGCCAGACCGTCGGGGCTGGGCTGCACCTTGTAGGACAGGCGCAGACCGTACTGGCTGCCGTCGCCCAGCAGATGCTCGAAGCGGGGGGTGTCCTCAGGGGTGGAGATGATGAGGATGTCCTGGATGCCCGCCAGCATCAGGGTGGACAGGGGGTAGTAGATCATGGGCTTGTCGTACACCGGCAGCAGCTGCTTGGAGGTGACCATGGTCAGGGGATACAGACGGGTGCCGGCGCCGCCGGCCAGAATGATGCCTTTCATACCATTCGCTCCTTATTCGGGCGCGTGCGCGCCCTTCGTTTTTGCGGCTTGGCACAAAGCGGAGCCACTTCCGCTGTTTACGATTTTGAGGGGCGCGCCGAAGCCGGCGGGCCGCAGGCCTTTACAGCCGGAAGCCCCACTTGCAGAAATAGCGGCCCATGCTTTTGAGCTGCTGCAAAAAGGGTTTGAGGCTTTTCTGGGGCGCGCGGTGCCAGGCGTGGCAGGCGGTGAACTGGGGCAGGTAGTAAACAAGGCCCTTCTGCCTTGCCTTCTGGGTGATGTCCGCGTCCTCCACATACATGAAGTATTTTTCGTCGAAGCCGCCGATGGCCTTGAACACGGCGGTGCGCATGCAGAAAAAGCTGCCGGTGCAGAACTCGATGGGGGTGGGTCTCGAGAGGTCCTCGTCCAGCATGGCGTAGTGGTCGCCAAAGCGTTTGAGGCCCGGCACCCCCTGCCGCGCGGCGAGGCCCAGCACGCCGGGCTTGCGCTTGGGCAGCACCTGCTCGTGCCCGTCGGGGAAGGTGAGCCGCGGGGTGGCCATCACTGCCTCGGGGTGTTCTTCAAGCCAGCCGCACAGCCCGCCCAGCACGTCGCTCTCCACGAAAATGTCGGGGTTGAGCACGAAGTGATAGTCGCTGTCCAGAAGGGGCAGCACCTTGTTGTGGCCCGCGCCGAAGCCCAGGTTCTCGGGCAGGCGCAGCACGGTGACATTCTCCGGCCAGGGGTGGGCGGCCAGAACTTCGCCCGCGCCGTCGGGGCTGGCGTTATCCACAAGATAAAGAGTGAGGGGCGCGGCGGTGTGCCGCAGCACCGATTCGGCGGCGCGGATGACCTCGTCGGCCCCGCCGTAGCTCACGATGCAGGCGCTGATCTTCAACGCGCCGCCCCCTTCCGAAAAACCAGAAATAGTCGAGTATAGTATACCACAAAGGAGCCGCCGGGGCAACATGGAAGGTGCCCGCCGCGTTGGGCGGCACAGAAAAAGCCGCCGCACCCATCCGGGTGCGGCGGCTCTTGTTTTATCTTGCTCAGCCCTGCTGCTTGCGCTTGGCCTCGATGGCGGCCAGAGCATCCTTGCGGCTCAGGTTGATGCGGCCCTGCTGGTCGATCTCGGTGACCATGACGATCAGCTCGTCGCCCACAGCGACCACGTCCTCCACCCGCTCGACGCGCTTGGTATCCAGCTTGGAGATGTGCACCAGACCTTCCTTGCCCGGGGCGATCTCCACGAAGGCGCCGAAGTTCATCAGGCGGGTCACGCGGCCCTTGTAGATGGCGCCCACCTCGGGGTCCTCCACAATGGTCTTGATGGTGTGGATGGCACGGTTGGCGTCGTCCACGTCGATGGCGGAGACGAACACGTGGCCGTCCTCCTCCACGTCGATCTTGCAGTTGCAGTTGGCGCAGATCTCCTGGATGACCTTGCCGCCCTTGCCGATGACGTCCTTGATCTTGTCCACGGGGATGACCATGGACAGCATCTTGGGAGCGTACTTGGACAGCTGCTCGCGGGGAGCGGGGATGACCGGCAGCATGATCTCGTCCAGGATGAAGAGACGCCCTTTCCGGCACTTCTCAAAGGCTTCCTCGATGATCTCGTAGGTCAGGCCGTCGATCTTGATGTCCATCTGGATGGCGGTGATGCCCTTGTGGGTGCCGCCCACCTTGAAGTCCATGTCGCCGTGGAAGTCCTCCACGCCCTGGATGTCCAGCATGGTCATCCAGCGCTCGCCCTCGGTGATGAGGCCGCAGCTGATGCCGGCCACAGGGGCCTTGATGGGCACGCCGGCATCCATCAGGCTCAGGGTGGAGCCGCAGATGGAGGCCTGGCTGGTGGAGCCGTTGGAGGAGAGCACTTCACTCACCAGACGGATGGTGTAGGGGAACTCCTCCACGCTGGGCAGCACGGGGATGAGGGCACGCTCGGCCAGAGCGCCGTGGCCGATCTCGCGGCGGCCGGGGCTGCGGGGAGCGCGGGCCTCGCCCACGGAGTAGGGCGGGAAGTTATAGTGATGGATATAGCGCTTGTAAGGCTCGGTGCCCAGGTCGTCCATCAGCTGGCTGTCCTTGGTGGAGCCCAGGGTGGTGACGGTGAGCACCTGGGTCTGGCCGCGGGTGAACATGCCGCTGCCGTGCACGCGGGGCAGCAGGCCCACTTCGGCGGCCAGGGGCCGGATCTCGTTGATGCCGCGGCCGTCCACGCGCTTGCCCTCGTCCAGCAGCCAGCGCCGCACCACGAACTTCTGCATCTTGTACATCAGTTCCTCGATGACGGAAGCGCCCCACTGCTCGGCGTACTGGGCCTCCAGCTTCTCGCGGATGGGCAGCAGACGGGCGTCGCGCACGTTCTTGTCGTCGGTGTCCATGGCGGCCTTGAACTCGTCCAGGTACTCCGCCTTCACGGCCTCGAACAGGTCGTGGTCCAGCTCCATGTCCTGGAACTCCTTCTTGGGCTTGCCGATCTCGGCCACGATGCCGTTGATGAACTCGATGACCTTCTTGATCTCCACGTGAGCGGCCTTGATGGCGTTCAGCATGGTGACCTCGTCCACCTCGTTGGCGCCGGCCTCGATCATGACGATCTTCTTCTCGGTGGCGGCCACGGTGAGCTGCAGGTCGCTCTTCTCGCGCTGCTCCAGGGTGGGGTTCACCACCAGCTGGCCGTCCACCAGACCCATGAACACGCCGCCGATGGGGCCGGCCCAGGGGATGTCGGAGATGGACAGGGCGATGGAGGTGCCGATCATGCCGGTGATCTCAGGGCTGCAGTCCTGGTCCACGCTCATGACGGTCATGGTGACGCAAACGTCGTTGCGCATGGTCTTGGGGAAGAGGGGCCGGATGGGCCGGTCCACCACGCGGCTGGTGAGGATGGCCTTCTCGCCGGGGCGGCCCTCACGGCGCATGAAGCTGCCGGGGATGCGGCCCACGGAGTAGAGCTTTTCCTCAAAGTCCACGCTCAGGGGGAAGAAGTCGATGCCGTCGCGGGGCTTCTCGCTCATGGTGACGTTGCACAGAACGGCGGTCTCGCCGTAGCGCACGAGGCAGCTGCCGTTGGACAGGCCGCACATCTTGCCGGTCTCCACCACCAGGGGCCGGCCGGCCAGTTCCATCTCAAAGGTCTTGAAATTGGGGAACGTTTCGTGTTTGGACGCAAATTCCAAAGCCATAGAAAATACCTCCTGTTGTTTTTCGCGGCATGGGGCCGCGGATCTGTTCGGTGCGGAGGGAGGGTGGCTTTAGCAATAAATCCGGGGTTTTTCGGAAAAGAAAAGCCCTCGATTTACCGCTAAAAACACGCGACACTCCGCAGGTGCGGGGGGCAAAAGACTGCTTTTCGGCCCAAAGCCGAAAAACAGGTAAAAGGCAGGCGGTGCAAACGACCGCCTGCCTTTTGTGACTGTGATTACTTGCGCAGGCCCAGCTTGGCGATCAGGGCGCGGTAACGCTCGATGTCCTTCTTCTGCAGGTAGGCCAGCAGGTTGCGGCGGCGGCCGACCATCTTCAGCAGGCCACGACGGCTGTGATGGTCGTGGGGGTTGGCCTGCAGATGCTCGTTCAGGTGGTTGATGCGGGCGGTCAGCAGGGCCACCTGCACCTCGGGAGAACCGGTGTCGGTCTCATGCACGCGGGCGGATTCGATGACAGTCTTCTTGTCTTCCATTGTTGTTACCTCGTTTCATTTTATTTGCCGATGACCCGGCGCAGGGCAGCGAGGCGCTCTGATGCAGAGCATACACCCCCCACTGAGTCACGGTAGCCATAATAGTATAGCACAGCCAAAGGCGGATTACAAGGGGCTTTTCCCCATTTCCCGGTCCTTGCGGTCAAACCAGCGCCGGGCCTCGTCGGCCCAGGCCATCACGGCGGCCCGCAGCTGGCTCGTGCTCTCAAAGCGGCGGCTCTCGGCTATGTAGTCCAGCAGCTCCACCGTGACCTTTTGGCCGTAGAGGCCGCCCTCAAAATCCGGGATGAAGGTCTCGCAGGTGATGCTGCTGGCGTCGTCGTTCACGGTGGGCCGGCTGCCGAGGCCGGTGACCGAGGGCAGCCAGTGCTCGTCCAGCTGCACCCGGCTCACATAGACCCCCAGCCTGGGCATCTGAAAGCCCGCCGGGTAGACCTGGTTGATGGTGGGCATGCCCAGGGTGCGGCCCAGGCCCTTGCCGTGGCGCACCTCGAAGTCGATGGAGTAGGGCCGGCCCAGCATGGCGGCCACCTCGCCCATCTCCCCTGCCGCCAGGGCGGCGCGGATGCGGGTGGCGCTGACCGTCTCGCCCTTGTAAAGGGCCATGGGCACCACCTCCACCCGGATGCCCAAAGGCGCGCAGAGTTCGCGCAGCACCGCCACGTTGCCGGCGGCCTTTTTGCCGAAGGTGAAGTTGTCGCCGCAGAAAACGGCCTTTGCGTTGTACAGGCCCGCCAGCACTTCGGTGACGAAGGCCTCGGGCGAAAGGTCGCAGAATTCCTCGAAGGCGGGCTCGAAGAAGTGGTCCGCCCCCAGCTCTTCGATGCGGCGGTGCTTTTCCTCGTCGGTGATGAGCCGGCCGCCCTTCATGGCATGGCCGGCGGGCAGGCTGAAGGTGAACACCGCGGCCTCCAGCCTCTCGGCGCGGGCGCAGTCCACCGCGGCGGAGATGACCGCCCGGTGCCCGATGTGCACCCCGTCAAAAAAGCCCAGGGCCACCGCGCTGCCCCGCCCGAAGGCGGCAGGCGGCAGGGCCGTGAGCCGATGGTAGATCTGCAAGGCGTTTCACGCCCTTTCCACAAACAGTTTTTCGGCGCGCAGAACGCCGTCCTCCGCCTTGCCCAGGCCCAGGAAGGCCCCGCCGGCATAGAGCCGCCAGCGCCCTTCGGCCATCTCCGCCCGGCGCACCGGCGCGCCGTTCAAAAGGCGGGCGGTCTCCTTTTCGCTCACCTCGGCGGCGGGCAGGTGGGTGAACACCGTGTCCACCCCCAGCAGGAGTTTTTCCAGTTCGCCCGCTTCCTTGGCGGCCTGGATGGCCTCCAGCGTGACGCAGCCCTCCAGGGTGAACGCGCCCGCGCGGGTGCGCCGCAGCGCCGCAAGGCAGGCGGGGCAGCCCAAAGCCGCGCCCAGGTCTTCCACCAGGGTGCGCACATAGGTGCCCTTGCTGCACTCGATGTCGATGACGAACCGGTCCGGGGCGGTCTGTTCCACCAGGTCCAGCCGGTAGAAGGTGACCGGCCGCGCCGCCCGCTCCACCGTCTTGCCCTGGCGGGCCAGCTTGTAGAGGGGCACGCCGCCCACCTTCACCGCCGAGTACATGGGCGGGGTCTGCATCTGGGGGCCCAGGAAGGCCTCCAGCGCCTGTTTCACCGCCGCCGCGCCGGGGATGTTCTCTCCTGCCGCCACCGGGGTGCCGGTGACATCGCCGGTGTCGGTGGCAAGGCCGAAGCGCACCTCGGCCCGGTAGGCCTTGTCGTGGTCCAGCTGCAGGTCCACCGCCTTGGCGGCCATGCCCACGAACACCGGCAGCACGCCGGTGGCCATGGGATCCAGGGTGCCGGAGTGGCCCAGCCTGCGGGTGGCAAGCACCCCCCGCAGTTTTGCAATGACGTCAAAGCTGGTCCAGCCGGCGGGCTTATCCACCGGCAGGATGCCGCACAGGGGGCTCATTGCTGCTCCTTTGCGCCGCGGGCCAGCTCTTTTTCCACCTCGGCCAGCACGGCGACCTTGGCGTTCTCCAGATTGCCCTCCAGCTCGCAGCCGGCGGCCTGCTCGTGGCCGCCGCCGCCCAGCCGCCGGGCGATGGCGCAGGCGTCCACCCCTTTGACGGTGCGGATGCTCACCTTGTAGCTGCCGGCGGGGTTCTGGCGCAGGGTGACGCCCACCCGCACGCCCTCGATCTTGCGGGGCAGGCCGGTGACGCCCTCCAGGTCCTCCACCGAAACGCCGGAAGCAGCGATCTGCTCCCGCGTCATGGAGATGAGGGCGCACTGCTCGTCAAAGTAGTATTCCAGATTTTCCAGGGCGGTGCGCTCGATGGCGATGCGGCCCTTGGATTTGTTTTCGAACAGCAGGGGGTTCAGCTCCTCCACCCGGGCGCCCGCCTCCATCAGCGCCGCCGCCACCTTGTGGGTGCGGGCGGTGGTGTTGCCGAACAAAAAGCAGCCGGTGTCGGTGGAAAGGCCGGTGTACAGGCAGTCGGCGATGACCGGGGTGATGGGCGCCTGCATGGCCTGCAAAAGCTCGTAGATGATCTCGGCGGTGGCGGCGGCGTCGGCGTCCAGGTACATGGCGTCGGCATAGCCGCTGTTGGAGCCGTGGTGGTCGATGCAAAGGTCCACCTTGTCGGAATAGGGCTTCACGCCGTCGCCGAACAGCTGGATGCTCGCCACATCCACCGCAACGATGTAGCCCGGCTCAAACTGGCCGGTGAACAGTTCCGCCTGCATGTAGGAATAGCGGGCGGGGATGGGGTCGGAGCAAAGCAGCGCGGCCGTTTTGCCAAGGCCCTTGAGGGCGTGATACAGCGCGGCGGAAGAACCCACCGTGTCGCCGTCGGGATTTTTGTGGCACAGGATCAGCACGTTCTCGGCATGGAGCAGGCGGCTGATCAGGCTCAGCAATTCCAGAATCTCACTCATGATTTCTCCTTGTTTTGCCGCTGCACGGCGGGGCCGTTCAGCCTTCCTCCTCTTTGTGGAGGCCGGCCAGCAGCTCGTTGATGTGGGCGGCATAGGCCGCGCCGTCGTCCCGCAAAAACACAAAGCGGGGCGCCTTGCGGATGTGCATGCGGCGGGAAATTTCGGTGCGCACATGGCCTGCGGCGCGGTTGAGCGCCGCCACGGCCTGTTTCGCGGCCTCCTCATCGCCCAGCACGCTGACGAAGGCCCGGGCCTGGTCCAGGTCCTGGGTCACTTCCAGCCGGGTGATGGTGAGCAGGCCGCCGGCAAGGCGGGGGTCCTTCATCTGCCCCACGATGCCGATCAGCTCCCGCTTCATATCCTGGGCCAGACGGCCCTGATTTTTCGCATTGGGCATTCCTGTCACCTCGTCAGTCGCGATATTCTTCCAGGATGTAGGCCTCGAAGATGTCGCCCTCTTTGATGTCGGAGAACTTCTCCAGCGTCACGCCGCACTCGTAGCCCTGGGCGACTTCCTTCACGTCGTCCTTGAAGCGGCGCAGGCTGGCGATCTCGTCCTCGGTGACCACGATGCCGTCGCGCACCACGCGGATCTTGCTGGTGCGGGTGATCTTGCCCTCCAGCACATAGCTGCCGGCCACCAGGCCCACGCTGCTGATCTTGTAGACCTGACGCACTTCCAGACGGCCCTGCTCCACTTCGCGGATCTTGGGGGCCAGCATGCCCTTCATGGCGTCGGTGACGTCGTTGATGGCGTCGTAGATGACGCGGTACATCCGCATCTCCACCTCGGCCTGGGCGGCCTCTTCCTTGGCCACGGGGTCGGGGCGCACGTTGAAGCCGATGATGATGGCGCCGGAGGCGTTGGCCAGCATGACGTCGGACTTGTTCACCGCGCCCACGCCGGTGTGGATGACCTTCACCCGCACCTCGTCGTTGCTGATCTTCTCCAGGCTCTGCTTCACGGCCTCGGCGCTGCCCTGCACGTCCGCCTTGACGATGATGTCCAGCTCCTTGCGCTCGCCCTCGGCGATCTGGCTGAACAGGTTATCCAGGGTGACCTTCTGGTAGGTGCTGAACTGGCGCTCCTTGGCCTCGGCGGCGCGCTTGTCGGCCAGCTCGCGGGCCAGCTTCTCGTCCGCCACCGCGTCGAACAGGTCGCCCGCGGCGGGCACTTCGGTGAGGCCGGTGATCTCCACGGGGGTGGAGGGGCCGGCGGTCTCGATGAACTGGCCCTTGTCGTTCTTCATGGTGCGCACGCGGCCCACGGCGGTGCCGGCGATGATGCAGTCGCCCTTGTGCAGGGTGCCGTTCTGCACCAGGATGGTGGCCACGGGGCCCTGGCCCTTGTCCAGGCGGGCCTCCACCACGGCGCCCTTGGCGCGGCGGTTCGGGTTGGCCTTCAGCTCCCGCACCTCGGCCACCAGGTTGATGTTCTCCAAAAGGTCGGGGATGCCCTGGCCGGTGAGGGCGGACACGGGCACGCAGATGACGTCGCCGCCCCACTGCTCGGGCACCAGCTCGTACTGGGTGAGCTGCTCCATGACCCGCTCGGGGTTGGCGGTGGGCTTATCCATCTTGTTGATGGCCACGATCACCGACACCTGGGCGGCCTTGGCGTGGTTGATGGACTCCACGGTCTGGGGCATGATGCCGTCGTCGGCGGCCACCACCAGAACGGCGATGTCGGTCATGTTGGCGCCGCGGGCGCGCATGCTGGTGAACGCCTCGTGGCCCGGGGTGTCCAGGAAGGTGATGGTCTTGCCGCCGGCCACCACCTGATAGGCGCCGATGTGCTGGGTGATGCCGCCGGCCTCGCCCGCGGTCACATGGGTCTTGCGGATGGCGTCCAGGATGGAGGTCTTGCCGTGGTCAACGTGGCCCATGACCACCACGACGGGGGGACGCTCCACCAGATCGGCGGCGTTGTCCTCTTCCACCTCGAACAGCCGCTCCTCGATGGTGACATGCACCTCTTTTTCCACCTTGGCGCCGAACTCCTCGGCCACGATGGCGGCGGTGTCGAAGTCCACCACTTGGCTGACGGAGGCCATCACGCCCAGCCCCATCAGCTTCTTGATGACGTTGCTGGCGGTCTGCTTCAGGCGGCTGGCCAGCTCGCCCACGGTGATCTCGTCGGGGATCTGCACCTTCAGCTGGGCCTTGCGGGCCTTTTCCAGCTGGATGCGCTGCAGGCGCTCGGCCTCGGTCTCCCGCTTCTTCTGGAAGGGCTGACGGCCGCGGTTCTTGTTGTTGGAGAACTTCTGCTTGTTGCCCGCCGGGGTGGGCTTGCGGCGGTTCTCCACGTTCTTGGTGCCCGCCAGCTCGGTGTATTTCTCGTTGAACTTGTCCAGGTTCACGTCCACGGTGCGGGTGTCCACCACCTTGGTCACCACTTCGCGCTTGGGCGCGGGGGCCTTGGTCTCGGGCTTCTTCTCCGCCTTGTGCTTGGGACGGGGCATCTCCACCACGGTGCCGTCGGCCTTTTTCAGGATCTCGCTCTCCTTGGGCTTGGGCTTGGGGGCGCTGTCCAGATAATCGGCCAGGTCCGCCTCGGCGTTCTCCTGGGTCAGGCGCTCGAAGACGTAGTTCAGCTCGGCTTCGTCCAGGTTGGCGCCCACCTTCTTGGGCTCGCCGCCCAGCGCGGCCAGCATGTCCACGATCTGCTTGGCGGGTTTGTTCAGGTCTTTGGCGACCTCGCTCACTTTGTATTTAATGATCATGCGTTGTCCTCCTTGTTCTGCTCGAGGCTGCGGCGGCACAAAACGGCCAGCTGTTCATCGGTCACGGCGTAAACGCCCACCTTTTTCCAGGTGACGGGGCACAGGTCCGCCTGGGCGAGGGGCATTTGAAGGCAGGGGGCCAGATCTTCGCAGTTCCGGCGCACCCGTTTCGCGGTGCCCTCGCTCACATCGCTGGCCAGCAGCACCAGATGGGCCTTGCCCTGGTACACGCTGTCCATCACGGCGTCGAAGCCCAGCACCAGCCTGCCCGCTTTTTTGCACAGCGACAGGGCAGAAAACAGTTTTTGATTATTCGTTTCCACTTTGGGCTCCTTCTATCTCCTGTTCGATCCGCTCGTAGACCTCGGGCGGGATCTGCGCATCCAGCGCGCGTTCCAGGCGCTTGGCCTTGCGGGCCTTGGCCAGACACTGGGCGCTGGGGCACAGGTAGGCGCCCCGGCCGGGCATTTTGCCCACGCGGTCCAGGGCGATCTCGCCCTGGGGGCTGCGGACCACCCGCACCAGCTCTTTTTTGGGCTTCTGCTCGTTGCAGCCGGTGCAGCGCCGCAGCGGGATCTTTCGTTGTTGCACGGGGCAGCTTCCTTTCTTTTAATAGTATGAACGGCAAAGAGGGGTTCAGTCCTCGGTGTCCTCGCCGTAGTAGCCGCTCTCGGGGCGGATGTCGATGTTGTAGCCGGTGAGCCGGGCGCACAGGCGGGCGTTCTGTCCCTTGTTGCCGATGGCCAGGCTCAGCTGATGGTCGGGCACGGTGACGCGGCAGGCCTTGCGCTCGCCCTCCAGAATTTCAACTTTCAGCACCTTGGCGGGGCTGAGGGCCGCGCCGATGAACTCGGTGATGTCCTCGCTCCAGCGCACCACGTCGATCTTCTCGCCGTGCAGCTGCTCCACGATCTGGTTGACGCGGGCGCCGTGCGCGCCGATGCATGCGCCCACCGGGTCCACGTTCTCGTCCTTGGACCAGACGGCCATCTTGGTGCGCACGCCGGCCTCGCGGCTGATGGCGCGGATCTCCACGGTGCCGTCAAAAATTTCGGGCACTTCCATCTCGAACATCCGCTTGACCAGCTGCTCGCTGGTGCGGCTGATGATGATGCGGGGCCCGCGCTCGGTGACGATCACGTCCTTGACGTAGACCTGCACGTGCTGGCCCTCGTAGAACTCCTCGCCGGGCACCTGCTCGGAGCGGGGCAGCACCGCCTCGCCCTTGCCCATGTCCAGCACCACGATGCCCTTTTCGCTGTCGATGCGCACCACCTGGGCGGTGACGATCTCGTGGGCCTTGGACTGCATCTCGCTGTACAGCTGGCTGCGCTCGGCCTCGCGGATGCCCTGACGGATGACGTGCTTTGCGGTCTGGGCGGCGATGCGGCCGAACTCCTTGGTCTTGAGGGGGGTCACCACACGCTGGCCCACCTGATAGGTCTTGCGGATGGCGTGGGCCTGCTCCAGGCTCAGCTGGGTGTGGGGGTTCTCCACCTCTTCCACCACGTCCTGCACCAGGTTCACCGAGAAGCGCCCGTTCAGCGGGTCGATCTCCACCAGAACGTTCTCGTCCTCCACCTCGTAGTCCTTCTTGACGGCGATGACGATGGCAGCCTTGATCTTCTCGATCAGGTATTCGGGGGAGAGGCCGCGCTCCTTGCCAAGCATGTTCAGGGCCTCAAAAAACTCTGCGTTCATTTTTTCTGTTTCCTCCAATTTTGACCGGCCGCACACGGGCCGTAGAATTTTGAAAGGCGCGATGCCGCGCCGGGATCAGAACAGGTCCTCGTCGTCGCAAAGCTTCACGAAGCTTGCGTCCGCGAGGGCGAAGGTGACCGGGCCGGCGGGGCCTTCCAGAGTGACGTCGCCGTCGGCAAAAGCCAGCAGCGTGCCCTCCAGTTCCCGCGCGCCGTCTGCGTTCGGGCGGATGAGCCGGGCGGCGATCTTCTGGCCCACATAAGGCCCGAAGTGCTCCGGCCGGGTGAGCCGGCGGCCGAGGCCGGGGCTGCCCACTTCCATATAGTAGCTCTGGTCGATGGGGTCGGCGGCGTCGATCACCGGGTCGATGGCCCGGCTCACCGCTTCGCAGGTGTCGGTGTCCAGCGGGGTGTCCCGGTCGATGAAGATGCGCAGGAACCAGTCCGGCCCCTCCTTTTCAAAGCGCACGTCCCACAAGCGCAGGCCCATGCCCTCCACCACCGGGCGCACCAGCTGCTCCACCGTGCGCACCGTGTTTTTGCCGCCGTTTCCTTTCGCCATGGCAAAACCTCCCAAACATGCAAAGAGAGCGAGCCTTGCGGCTCACTCTCCAGTCAAACATTCTTACCTTGGCATTATACCACGCGGTTTTGGCTTTTGCAAGCCTTTGGCGGCGCGGTTTTGCCCTCTTTTTGCGGGTTTTGGCCCCTCTGGGCTCACAGCGCCCACTCGCCGTTCTCAAAAATGGTCACGGTGGCCCCGTCCTTGCACAGGCCAGTGATGGTCATGTCCTCCGCGCCCACCATCACGTCCTCGTGGATGGCGGAGTCGTTCACGCCCAGCGCCAGCAGCTCCTCCTTGCTCATGGTGTTGCCGCCCTTGACGGTGCCGGGATAGCCCGCGCCGAAGGCGATGTGGCAGGCGGCGTTCTCGTCAAAAAGGGTGTTGTAGAAGAGCACTCCGCTGCGGTTGATGGGGCTGGAGGCGGGCACCAGGGCGATCTCGCCGATGTGGGACGCTCCCTCGTCGCTGGCCAGCAGTTCGCCCAGCAGCTCGTCGTTCTTTTCGGCGGAGTGGGCCACCACCTTGCCGTCCTTGAAGGTCACCGAGAAGCCCTCGATGAGCTGGCCGTTGTAGACGTAGGGCTTGGTGCCCTTGACCACGCCGTCCACATGCAGGCGGTGGGGCGCGGTGAACACCTCTTCGGTGGGGATGTTGGGGATGAAGGGGATGCCGTTGCCCGCAACGCTGGCCGCGCCCTCCCAGGAATGGGTGTCGGCGAGGCCCACCACCAGGTCGGTGCCGTTGGCGCTGGTCATGTGGATGCTCTCCAGGTCCAGGGCGTTCAGCTTGTCCCGGTTGGCGGTCATGTGGGCGGTGTGCTCCTTCCAGACCGCCACGGGGTCCGAGTCCGCGTCGATGCGGCAGACCTCAAAAATCAGCTGCCACAGCTTTTCCACCGCGGCCTCGGTCTCCATGCCGGGGAACACAACGGCGGCCCAGGCGGGGCTGGGGATGGCCACCACGCACCACTGGATGAGGTCGTTCATGGTGTAGTTGCGCCAGGGCTCCAGCGCGGCGCGGCGGGCCATGCTGACCCGGTTCAGCTTGCCCGCGTCCAGCCCTTTCAGGGCCTCGGGGTCGTCAGCGTGGATGTTCAGTACGCACGCGCCGCCCTCGCTCTCCACATAGTCCAGATAGCTGCGCAGCACATGGGGCTTCACGTCGCAGAGGGTGTCCTCGCTGGCCTTGTCCATGCGGATGCGGGTGAGCTGCTCGTCGGAGTACTTCACCACCACGTCCGCCGCGCCGGCCTCAAAAGCGGCGGCGGCGCAGGCACGGGCGAAGAAGGCGGCCTCCACCGGGCTCTGGATGATGAGGGTCTGGCCGGGGCCCACGTTCACCCCCACCTTCACGATGAATTCGGCGTATTTTTCCATCAGCTTCTTATCCATGTTCTGTCTCCTTTCCCCCGCCTTCGGCCGGGGTCAATGTGTTCAGTATGGGCGAAAAGGGGCCTCACCACACCAGCGACATCAGGGTGGTCAGGATGCCCGCCACGCCGATGGCCACGCTGCTCATGGCGCCCTGCACCTGGCCCATCTCCATGGCGCGGCCGGTGCCGATGGCGTGGCTGGCGCTGCCGATGGCCACGCCCGCCGCCACCGGGTGGGCCTCCAGCCGGAAGAGCCTGACCAGCAGCGGCGCGAAGGCCGCCCCCACGATGCCGGTGAAGAGCACGCAGAGGGTGGTCACGGCGGGCACGCCGCCCCCCGCCTCGCTGAGGGCGATGGCGATGGGGGTGGTGACGCTGTGGGGCAGCGCGCTGTTTGCCAGCGAGGCGTCCAGCGCCAGCAGGCGGCACAGGCCCGTGGCCACAAAAGCGTTGGTCAGTGCGCCGGCGGCGCAGCCCAGCACCACCGGCCAGAAGTTTTCTTTCAGCACCTGCCGCTGCCGCCAGACCGAGAGGCCCAGGGCCGCGGTGGCGGGCAAAAGCAGCATGTCCAGGTAGTCCGCGCCCTGGCGGAACCACTCCAGCGGGATGTCGAAGGCGGCCAGCGCCGCCACTGCCAGGGCGATGGCCACCACCAGCGGGTGGACCAGGGGGTGCTTTGCCTTGGCCGCCACCCACAGGCCCGCCTGCCAGGTGAGGGCGCAGAGGGCAATGCCGAACACGGCGTTGTTACAGATCAGTTCCTTCACGGCGGCCTCCCTTTTGGATGCGCTGCACCAGCCGCACGGTGAGGGCGGCGGCGGCAAAGGTGAAAAAGCCGCTCACAAGGCAGACCGCCGCCAGCGCGGCGCCGCTGGAAGCCA
Organism: Candidatus Allofournierella excrementavium; assembly: GCF_048526665.1. Classification (NCBI taxonomy): domain Bacteria; kingdom Bacillati; phylum Bacillota; class Clostridia; order Eubacteriales; family Oscillospiraceae; genus Allofournierella; species Candidatus Allofournierella excrementavium. The sequence continues at coordinate 4,335 of NZ_DBGFPE010000008.1, read as the reverse complement.
GCAGGTCCAGGTGTTCCAGAAGGCCCACCCCGGCGGGCAAAAACAGAAAGGTCAGATGACCCTGCAAAAAGTCGCACAGGCCGGCCACCGAGCCCTCCTTCACAAGGCCGAAGCCCAGAAGGCCGGCCAGCAGCAGGATGGCCAGCACGCTGGCGGGCAGGGTGAAGGGCAAAAGGCCGCTGGCCGCCGTTGCCAGAAGGCAGACGCCGAACACGATGAGTATCTGGCGGATGATGTTCATACTTTTTCCTCGCTTGGCTGCAAACGGGGCCCGCCGCTGCCGGCAGGCCCCGCCTGTTTCAGGGCCAGACGGCCTTAAAACTCGATCTTCTTCTCGATGTAAGCCTTGACCTCAGAGATGGGCAGGCGCACCTGCTCCATGGTGTCGCGGTCGCGGATGGTCACGCAGCCGTCGCCGGCCTTCTCGCCGTCGCCGAAGGTGTCGAAGTCCACGGTGACGCACAGCGGGGTGCCGATCTCGTCCTGGCGGCGGTAGCGCTTGCCGATGGAGCCGGTCTCGTCGTAGTCCACCATGAAGTGCTTGGCCAGCTCCTGCCAGATGGGCCGGGCCTGCCCGGCCAGCTTCTTGCTCAGGGGCAGCACCGCCGCCTTGTAGGGGGCCAGCGCCGGGTGCAGGCGCAGCACCACGCGCTTGTCGTTCTTGGCTTCGTCCACGACCTCCTCGTCGTAGGCCTCGCACAGGAAGGCCAGGGCCACCCGGTCGGCGCCGAGGCTCGGCTCGATGACGTAGGGGATGTAGTGTTCGTTGGTCTCGGGGTCGAAGTACTCCAGGCTCTTGCCGCTGGCCTCCTGATGGCGGCCCAGGTCGTAGTCGGTGCGGTCGGCGATGCCCCACAACTCGCCCCAGTCGGTGAAGGGGAAGGCGTACTCGATGTCGGTGGTGGCGCGGGAGTAGAAGGCCAGCTCGGCGGGGTCGTGGTCACGCAGGCGGAGGTTCTCCTCCTTGATGCCAAGGCTCAGCAGCCAGTTCTTGCAGTAGTCCTTCCAGTAGGCGAACCACTCCAGGTCGGTGCCGGGCTTGCAGAAGAACTCGCACTCCATCTGCTCGAACTCGCGGGTGCGGAAGGTGAAGTTGCCCGGGGTGATCTCGTTGCGGAAGGCCTTGCCCACCTGGCACACGCCGAAGGGCAGCTTGCGGCGGGTGGTGCGCTGGATGTTGGCAAAGTTCACGAAGATGCCCTGGGCGGTCTCGGGCCGCAGGTAGCACACGGAGGAGGAGTCCTCGGTGACGCCGATGGCGGTCTTGAACATCAGGTTGAACTTGCGGATGGGGGTGAAGTCGTGCTTGCCGCACACGGGGCACACCACGTCCTCATGGGTGGCGATGAACTCGTCCAGCTCTTCCTGGCTCATGGCGTCGGCGTTCACCTCGGGGTGAGCGTCCTCCACCAGCTTGTCCGCCCGGTGGCGGGCCTTGCAGCTCTTGCAGTCCAGCAGGGGGTCGGAGAAGCCCGCCACATGGCCGGTGGTCACCCAGGTCTGAGGGTTCATGATGATGGCGGCGTCCAGACCCACGTTGGTGGGGCTCTCCTGCACGAATTTCTTCAGCCACGCCTTCTTCACGTTGTTCTTGAACTCCACGCCCAGGGGGCCGTAGTCCCAGCTGTTGGCAAGGCCGCCGTAGATCTCGCTGCCGGGGAACACGAAGCCCCGGCTCTTGCACAGAGCCACGATGGTGTCGAAGTTCTTTTCACGATTGTTCATTGCGCATTTACTCCTTTTCCGCGCCGCTGGCTGCGGCGTGATGATTTGGGTCTTTTACAAGTGTAAGCCCGCCGGGGCCGTTCGTCAAGACAATTCGGCCCCGAGTTTGCCCCGGGAGGCAAAAAGAAAGCGAAACAGCGCCCGCGGCGCCGCTTCGCTTTCAAACGCTTGCCCGTTTGGGGGCGTTCGCCTTTTCCGCCTGCCTTGTCCGCGCAAGGCCCTTTTGCAGCATGCGTATCGTCACCGTCACGATGACGGCGTAGATCGCCCCGCTGGAAACGGCGGTGAGCGGAAGCATGGCGCTGCCGTCCGCGGCCGTTCCCTCCACCATGATGAGGGTGTTCTGCAGCGTCAGCACCGCCACCAGCGCGTCGATGAAATTGACCGTCCGCAGCTCCGCCACCAGGATGCCGCTCCCCCTGCGCCGCTGCCGCCCGATGTGGACGGAGGCCATGGTGATCTTCCAGGTGGTGTACGTCGCCATGGTGATGGCCGGGATCGGCCCCATGGACACGGGCCTTTCCAGCACCGCCATCATGGAAACGGGCAGGATCAGCGCCAGGTCCAGCACCAGCAAAAGCGCGGAGCTGACCAGGAACGTGCGGCGGCGGCAGCGCCCCTGCACGGCGGCCGGGCGCGTTCTGCCGCGGCTTTCCGTCAAAAGGATGCTGCCCCGCACCGCCGTGAGCAGAAGATAGAACCCGGCAATGCTTCCGTGCCAGAGCGACCCGTGGCGGATGCCCAGGTATCCGTTGTACGCCGCAAAGAGCGCCGTGCACACGGAGGACGCGCCGGCGCTGAGCAGGGTCCGGCGTGCGTAGTCGCCCCGCCACGCCCGGAGCAGGAGCCCGGCCCGGCCGTCATTTCTCACAAAAGCCCTCCCTGGGCCGCACGCAGGCCTCGATGATGCCGGCGACCATCTCCACGTCATCCTCGCAGTCCCGCCGAAGCCACTCCTTGACGGTGGCGGCGATGCCCTCCACATAGTACGCCATGTAGTAGGAGCGGTGGGCGGCCGGGACTCCGAACCGCTCCAGAACGGGGCCGATGATGCGCTGTTTGAGGTTTCCGTACCGCCGGGCGGCCTGCACGCTGCCGGGGGCGCGGAAGGCCGCCCGGTAGACCTTCTTGTTGTCACGGATGAAGCGCAGGTAAGGCAGAAGGTATTCCCGGGTGACCAGCACCAGCTCTTCCCGCTCGCGGCTGGCTATCCCGTCCGTGATCTCTTCTTCCCGGCGGGGAAAGTAGGACTCAAAGCGTCGGTCGATCATGTCCATGGCCTCGTCCGTCAAATCGGCGATGGTCTCATAGTGCAGGTAGAAGGTGGACCGGTTCACTCCGGCCCGGCGGCATATCTCCTTCACGGTGATATACTCCAGGTCCTTCTCCTCCAGCAGCGCGATGAGCGCCTCGTCCATCCGCAGGGCGGTGTTGAAGTATTTGCTTTCTGACTTGTTCATCCTGCCGCCCTCCTTGTGTTCACTCTCCCGCTTCGCTGATCTCCCGGGCCAGCTGCATGATCTCGAAGGCGTACTTTTCCTTGCCGGAGCGCAGCAGCTTTTTGTAGACGGGATAGTTGAGGCCCACGCCCACGATGCCCAGCACGCCCAGCAGGATGCCCGCCCCGGTCATCAAAAGGCCGCCGTTTCCGATCACCTGCATGGACAGGCACATCCCCAGCCCCAGGATCAGGGTCATCAGGATGCCGAAACCGTAGGCGAAGATGTTGGCCGGGGCCTTGGCTTTCCGGTCCAGCTTGCGCAGGGCGACGACCTTGGAGGCGTCTTTGGGCGCGTATTCGTTGGCGATGGCCTCTGCAAAAATTTTGTCTGTGTTCATGGCGAAATTCTCCTCATAAGTTTGATATTCCGCAGCTGCTGAGATTATCATAGAGGATGCAACGCCAAAAAGGAACGACACCTTGCGCCCTTTGTGCCGATTTCAGCGGGCGCCCGGCGACTTTTTGCAAAAAAGCGTCGGAGCAAAGCGAACTTTGCAAATGGCCGCCCCCCCCGGCGGCGGGGCCCCCGCGAAAATTTGCGAAGCAAAATTTCGTGGGGAGAAGGAGGAGCAAGGGAGCGGGCGGATGACGCTTTTTTGCAAAAAAAGTCGCCGCAAGCGATATGCCGCTTATGGCCGCCCTTGGGGCGGCCGGGGCCCCCGCGGAAGTTTGCGAAGCAAAATTTCGTGGGGAGAAGGAGCCGCAGCGGAGTGAGCGCGCCGGCGGCTTTTTGCAAAAAAAGTCGCCGCAAGCGATATGCCGCTTATGGCCGCCCTTGGGGCGGCCGGGGTCCCCGCGAAAATTTGCGAAGCAAAATTTCGTGGGGAGAAGGAGGAATGACGGAGCGGTATGAGAAAAGCCCGGCCAAAGGCCGGGCTTTTTGAATGGAGCGAAGTCCATTCCGACGTGGTGCCTCCGATCGGAATCGAACCAATGACACGGGGATTTTCAGTCCCCTGCTCTACCAACTGAGCTACAGAGGCAAAAAAATGGAGCGGCTTACGAGGCTCGAACTCGCTACCTCCACCTTGGCAAGGTGGCGCTCTACCAGATGAGCTAAAGCCGCTTATGGTCGGGATGACAGGATTTGAACCTGCGGCATCCTGCTC